>NZ_JBTIYG010000006.1:0-23166 GCF_054401055.1 Gilvimarinus sp. F26214L
GGTCCGCAACAACGCCTTGTTAATGGCAGCGACGGGTTGAACCAAGCAAGAACTACGCTGCGGAGCGTAGCGCAGCTAGCTTGATAGACAACCGGGAAGAAAACCGATTCAGATTCCTACCCCCAACTCGCTACCGTTTGAACGAACCACACCGCAACGTCCGCCTGCCGCGATGCCTATTGCTGATTGTTGGCTACTGCACCGCACTTATTTTCCGCCCAGAAAGACAAACGGCAGAGCGCACATTAACAGTTTAATCATTAGCGTAATGCTCATATTTACATGATGAAGATCCACGCTCAAGCCGCCGTTGCCAGTCAGAACAAAAACTGTTTTATTTCAACGGGCTGAGTGATTTTCTTCAAGCCATGTCTGCCGTAAATATGAGCGTAAGTCATCGCATCCGTAATACTCATGCGCGGTCCACATCGGGAAATATATCGCGAATTCAATGACTTGCCATTCGTGCAGTAATACTAGACAGTTTGTCGATGAAAAACGGCGGCGTTTCCATGGATGCTTGCTGGGCGTGAATCGGCGAAAGAGATTGGGAATCAAGGAGTAGTGGCTCTCAGGAGCCTGGAGTTTCGTTGTTTGGGGACTGGCCGTCCGAGGAGGCCGGCTTGGTGTCCTTATCGCGGGGTTCGTGTGCCGCAAGCCAGTCTTCGGCGTCGGCGTAGGCATTGCGGAGAGCTTCGGCCACCAAGTTGGTTGCCGGATAGACGTTTTCGCGATGCAAGCGTACTAACACTCCCGTGCGCCGGAGTTGGTCCAGCACCCGGTCGCTGGCGCCGACCAGGACCAGTTTGCCTCCGCGCGCCTGGAGCTTCTCCGCGTAGCGGTCCACCACGCCGATGAAGGTGCTGCCGACCTCCTTGCGGCCGCGCAGCAGTAGCATCACAACCGGCAGCTCCGAGTCCTCCGGGTCGGGCAACTGCGCTTCCAGCACACGAGAGCCGGCAAAAAACAGGCTGCCGTTGGGGAGCAGCATGGTAATGCTCCGGCTTGCCAGACGATTGGGGGCAGGGCGCTCTTCGAACAATCCGTAATCGCGTGGAATCAATTGCAGCAGTTCCAGTCGGTTCGCGGCGCGACCGATCTGCAGAACGAAGGTCACCAACACACCCAGGACTACCGCTTGCTCCATAGGCACAATCAGTGTGCCGGCAAAGGTCAGGGCCATTACCGCAGCGTTGATCCAGCCGCTCTTCCAGATGACGCGGATTTGTTCCACCGGCACCGCTCGTGCGCCGACCACCACCAGTAACCCTGCTACGGCTGCCATCGGCAGGGCCTCTACCAGGGGGGCGAGCAGCAGGATGCTGAGAGCGGTAACTACTCCAGAAATCAACGTGGCCCAGCGTGAGCGGGCCCCGGCATCGACGAGTAGGGCGGTCTGCCCGATGGACCCGCCCACGGGGAGCCCGCGCAGCAATGCGCAGGCGAGGTTGGCAACCCCCTGGCCGCGAAAATCCACGGAGATATCGGGATATCGCCCGTTCGGGTTGGGGTAGCGCTGGCTGATTCCAGCGCCTTGCAGCAAGCCAACGATTCCTACTGCGACCGCCGTCAAGGTCACGTCGGGCAGGAAGGCCAGGTCAGGCAGAATAGGCAGCGGCAGGGAGGCCGGAATGGCGTATGCATCAGCCACTAGGCGCACACCTTCGAGCCCCAGCAGATGAGTCGCCAGCGCAGCCAGCGCCAGCCCCAGCATCATGGCGAGACTGGCCAGGCGCGTGTGTTGCAACGCCACGACCACGACGATGGTCAGGCTTCCCACGAGCAGTGTCTGTGGTTGAATCTGCCCCAGGTGGGTGGCCAGATCGTAAATCCGGGCGAGCTGTGATGCAGCGGAACTTTGATAACCGGCAAGCTCGCCCAATTGGGAGAGCACAATGTTCACCGCCACCCCGGCAAGGAAGCCCGTGGTCACCGTGTTGGAGACGAAGCGAATGAGAAAGCCCAGCCGCAATACGCCCATTGCTAATTGCACGAGCCCGGCTATCAGCACCAGCAACGCCAGTGCCCCGGCCTGCCGCTCTTCGGGGATACCGCCCATGGCGTCGGCGATGGTGATGGAAATGGCGCCGGTGGTGGTGACGCACATTAATGCCGATGAAGTGGACAGGCCGCCCGCGATACGGCCAACAATGGAGGCGTAGATTCCATGGATGGGGTTGACGCCAGCCATAACGGCCGCGGCCAGGCCATCGGGGATGGCCGCGATGCCGCCGACCGATCCGGCGGCTAAATCGGTTTTCAATTCCTTGGGTGGAGAAAGGATCCGCCGGAGGTGCCTTGGCAGGCGCTGGGGCATGGCAAGGTCCCTCGGCTTCTCGGTTGGCGACCTGGCTGGAGGGTCAGAAACCCCTTCAAGCGAAGGCTGGTTACCACTCAAGATTCGTTCCGCCATGCCGCCGGCGCAGATCCGGTCAGCAGTAGGCTCAAGCGCAAGTTGTAGCTGGCGGGAATCTCACTCCCCCCCCTCGTAAAAGTCAAGTTCCTGGTCGCCGCACGCCACGAGCGGTTCCCCTGCCTCGATCAGAATTGGGGCCGTTGTCCGGAAGCCCGAGGCGCCTTAAGTTGAGGGCCCCTTGAGCTCAACAACATTGCCATCCGGGTCCGGGAAGTACAGCGAGAGCCCGTCGCCCTCCGCGCCAAAGTTTATCTCGGCGCTGCCAAGCGGCTCAACTCCATGGCTTTTTAGGTGCGCAACAAGATCGGGCTCTTTGAATGGCTCTATGCGCAAACAAAAATGGTCTACATTCCTTGCTTCGTTGCCAGGGGCTGCACCACCGCGAGCACCCAATGCGCCATCTACGCTCACCAAGTCGAGCATCGAAGCGCCCGCCCGCAAATGAACTAGCCCAAGGTGCTCGCGCCGTCTGACAACATCGCACCCCAGGACTGAGCCATAGAATTCAATGCTGCGATCCAGATCAGTGACGCGAAGGACAATGTGATCGATGCGCTGTACTGAAAAAGGATTTTTCATTGACGAGCCCGATCATTGTGTGGGTCCGGCACCGGGGTTCGGAGCCGTCTCTTCTCGGCCACCATCGTCAGTGCTTCCGGGTCGCTGTTGATTATCCGCTCCAGTGAGCTAACCAGTTCGTTGCGAGGCACCGACACCCATCTGCTTTTGCTGACTGATGCACCCATGAACACGACACTTAGAGTCGCTAGAGCGACGGTGTAGTCGTGTGGAACACCTAAAGCCTCTAGTCCAACAAGGGTTGCAAGCGCGACGAACGACAAGCCCATAAGTACGTCGATAGTTCGTTGATCACGCTTCGCTTTCAGAAATATTTCTATATCCCTTTCATCAACCATTCAGTGTCTCCTTAGCCTCAATCTTATGTTTTGGATCGGCATCATCCACCTGCCCTCCTTAGCTATAACAGTCTAATCCGAAGGCCGCCGCCGAATATGAGAGCTGGTTGATATCTGGTCGCAGAACTCTGCGTAAGTTTTTTCGCTTCCGTCCGGCCAGTAAAAAGGGTTTTCGCGTTCGAGTGGAATCGATACACGCGAACCAAGGCATCTAACGTTCCAGCCCATCGATGAGATCGTCACGTACGCCGGAGCCCTCCAGTGTGGCTGGTTGGAGTGTTCAGCGGAAGCGCATCCGACGACATAGAGGAACGCTGTGGCCGTTAGTAGGTAACTCATTTGTTTAGATGGGTTTAGCATTCTCGACTCGCTCCCATTTGTTAAACGCCGTTTCAACGCCCCAACTCCTAAGCAATTTGTTGCAATCATTAGAAGTTAACAGGTCCCGGTTTCGGCAATTTCATACTGCCTGGTGACGGGTGCATCTAATGAAGGTTGAAAGCGAACCGCGAATCAGCACCTCGAAAACCTGTCTCGGACGGATCGAACTGCCATTTGGAAACTGCGTCGGTCATCGCGAGGTCAAACACCCCTTGGGGCACTGATTCGACAACTTCGATGTTGGTTGTTGTGCCGTCTGGGAGTACGTCAAATCTGACTTTGACATACCCGCTGATTCGCCGTCGTGCGGCGGCCCGCGGATAGAGCGGTGCAAGTAGAGCCTTCGGCACGGGTTCTCCGGCCTCCCTGGCGTGCTGCCTCTGTGACTCGCCGGGAATATGCCACCGAATCAGATCTGGACATTGCGTGTAGCTTTCGCAGTTGTTGCGATTGCGGATCATCTGAACGTTTGATGCACAACCCGCTAGGAAAACACATCCGATTGCGATGTAAAATGCTCTTTTCATAGTCAACCCCTTTTAACGCTCCTTATACAGTGTTCTCAACGCAACAGGTTGTCGGGAGTGGTTGCGAATCGGGCGATCCAAGCCATTCTGGTGGCGAGTTTCGCGGCCGTTTACTCGTAAAGATGATGCAGCGGTACTGGCCATTTATTATTCTTGCGCTCTTCAAGCGTGTCCACCAATCCAGGGTAAGTCCCTAAGTGTTCATGCCGAGAGCAGAAAGTCTATGGTCATCCAGCGTGATAGACCGCGCTCTGTCGTGACTTACGATCTATTCGGTTCAACCTTGATGATGGTGCCCTGAGCAACTGCGACCGTGCGTTCGCCCTCGTCGCCAACTACAATGACATTGCACTGACAGACCGCCTGAGTCCGCCCCGAGGAAAGAACCGTGGCTTTGGCAACAAGCTTCTCGCCAATCGCTGGTCGCAGGTAATTGATTTTGTACTCGGAGGTCACCGAGTCTCCCAACACCGAGCCCCCGGCATAAGTCAAAGCGTTGTCCGCGAGGTAGCTGACCACCCCACCATGAACAAAGCCGTGTTGCTGCTTCAACTCTTCTCTCACTAGGAGCGTGAGAACAGCGGTTCCGGGCTCAAAAAGTTCCAGCTCAGTACCGAGCAGGGCACTGAACGGCTGCCGTTCCAAAATTGTTCTACCAAACTCGAGTAAGTCACTCATCGGTCACGTTCCCTGGTGATACAACGCTCGTCAACAGCCCTGGCAGCGGGCTTGGTACGACAGGTCGGGCCAAGCTTCGCCTTCATGGCACACTACGTAACTATTGTGCCCATCTCGCCCAATTCGCACAACGCTCATATTTGCCTGATGCGTTTCGCGTTCACGTGGGCGTCCGGCTCCGTTCTTCGTCCCGAAGAGTCAGCACCTCGAATCCATCCTCGGTGACCAGGACTGTATGCTCCCATTGGGCGGAGAGCTTCTTATCCGCGGTGATTACGGTCCATCCGTCCTTCTTGGTTTTTGTCTTCGCCTTGCCCTGGTTGATCATGGGCTCGACTGTAAAGGTCATTCCCGGCTGAAGAGTCATTCCGGTGTGGGGGCGACCGTAGTGGAGCACCTGCGGCGCTTCGTGCATGTCCCGTCCGATGCCGTGGCCGCAGTAATCACGCACTACACTGTACCCGGCCGCCTCGGCGTGGCGCTGAATCGCATGTCCCACATCCCCGAGCGTAGCCCCGGGGCGAACAGTCTCAATGCCCTTCCACATGGCCGCATACGTGGTCTTCACCAGCCGTCGAGCTTCCTGGCCTGCTGCGGGCAGCACATACATCTTGCTGGAGTCCGCAATAAAGCCGTTTTTCTCCAGAGTGATGTCGAGGTTCACGATGTCGCGGGCTTTTAGCGGGTGCGTGGTATTGGGGACCCCATGGCATACAACCTCGTTGACCGAACTATTGAGCACGTAGGCAAAGCCGTACTGGCCTTTGCTGGCGGGGCGGGCCTGCAGGTCCTTGAGGATGAAGGTCTCAACGCGATCGTTGATTTCCAGGGTGCTCACCCCTTCGTGCACATACTCGTCCAGCATTGCAAATACGCTGGCGAGTAAGCGACCGGACTCGCGCATGAGCTCGATTTCGGGAGGTGTTTTTATGACGACGTCGTTCACAGGCGCCTTCCTCGTTGGCCCTCGGAGGGAATAGGACCATAATAGAGGAGAGCGGGGCGCGACGCGAGCGATCCCGCGTTGGCCGATGAGGGTTGCGCCGTTGAATACCAAAACCCGAAAGTACTCAGCTGGTAAACCCGGGTCGCACCATGACGACGCGATCTTGATGATCGTGTGACTTGTGAGCGGTTGCTTCCAGTTGCTCGTTGATAGAGCGGGGCTGGGCGATCAGTAAGGGTTTTCTACCTCCTAACGAACCGCAACGATTACAGCCTTGTCCCCGATCTGCTCCAGATCAATGACCAGAGTCTCTCCGGCTGCTTTGTCCAGGTAATATGTTTGTGGCGTATGAACAAAGCGGCTGTGGTACGAAGTTCCGGGGCTCAACACAACATCGCCGTTGTCGTCCCTGCACCAGACGACTAAAGCTCCTGCTTTATCCAACTGTACCGTGTAGGGGCCATCGCATTCGTCCGGGTCTGAGGGGGTTTCGTGGTACAGGGTAAATGTGTCCCCATGATTCTTCAGCACCCCGGCTGCGTCCTCCAGGTCGTAAGCTAGGCGAGTCGCGGCATCGGTGAAAAAATCACAGCCGGACAGCATGAGCATGGCTGCCAGACCGGTCATTCGCAGCTTGCTGTTCCGACAGAAAAGGGGGAACACCGGCGAGAAGTGGAGCAGAGCATCCAGCCCGAGTTCGCTGAAGAAGTCGATGCCGGCGTCGATGTCTTCCACCACAATGCCGACGTTGTCCATGCGCTTGACTGTCACCGATTTCTCCCTGGAGGAGCGGTGTTTCTGGGGGTACTGTAATTCTGTTTGTTATCTCCGTACTGTGAGTTTGCGGAATTCGCTTTTGCCGATCATGTATGGCTCCCAATGCCGCTTATACTGGAGTATCGCTACCGTCATCTCAAGTGGATACTTTATTTCGGTCATTACCTCTTTCCAGTGCAATGGGCTTGCATCATCAAACGGCGTTCTCCATCTTACCGATGATCGGCCCGATTGACTGTCAATCTTGCAGAGCGGTTCACCGGAAACGGATGTGATGGAGGTTCCGTCCACAGCAAGAAAGTGGACCGCACAGCGGTACATAAACTCGTCGTTTTGGTAGTTGGTGATCACATAGTCGAACTCAATATTTACGACGTGACGTTTCCTTGATGGGCTACCAATCTCGTCTATACTCCGGACCTTGACCTTAGCGGAGCTCACTAGGTCTTGAGGAATTGGGGAAGAAGCACAGCCCGCAATGACTAGAAGCGAAAGCATCCCGACGGCGAGTTTCACGGTCGTTTCCTTGTAAAGATGACGCAGCGTCACTGGATGCTTATTATTCTTGCGCTCCTAACAACTTGCAATACCAGTTGTACTTTTCCTTGTACGTTGGTCTTGCTCGTCAGAACAAGTTGATTTGTAACGCTCCCCTACTAATGCTAGAAGGCTCAGGATTTCCCCTGCTGATCTTGGTTATGTATTTATCTCGTTGCCCTTTTCGTCCCAGTCATCCCAACCAGGAAATTCCAGTGGCTTAACTTCATCTAGTTGGCGCAAATGCCGTTTCCAATCGCTAAGATTGTCTTTCAGATCACTTCCGAATTGCTCTGGGGACTTATACGTGAAACCCTTATTCTGAATCTCGGTTGAGAGGTATGGCGGTAATACTTCAAACCCCATGTAATGCAATGAGAAATGCATCGAGCGAAGCAAGTCTTCTATTCTTCCTCCACCTCGACCATTCTCAATGAACGTAGATAGAGGTGCCCCAGAGGTTACTGAACAAAAAGCTCGTTTGCCGTTAAAGTAGCCCTTATCGTAACGCATCTTGCTCGTATAAAGGCCCCCGGCAACAAAGACTCGATCAAACCATCCTTTGAGCAAGGCTGGCTGCTGATGCCACCAAAGCGGAAACTGCAGTATCAATAATCGCATGTTTCAAGGCGTTTGATCTCACGCTGGATATCCGTCGGAAGTGTATTGGTCTTGAACGCATTTCTCTGTTCAGAAAGAATATCAAAGCGCTCTAATTCCACTCTGTATGGATAATGTTGAGCTTTTTCTACGGGATCAAAATTCTCCGCGTACAGATCAGAAACTTCGACATTGTGGCCGAGGCCTTCAAATAGATTCACAGCCGCATCCTTCAGGCTGCTGTTGAAAGACCGAGCTTCCGGATGACAGTGTACGATCAAGACATTCAAAACTAACCCCCTAAACGGATTCGGGTTCACAACCATTGTCCGGATTCTTCATCTTCGGAATCCAAGTAAAGCCTGAAGATTCCGAATCACCATCAGTTCGTTCCAGCGCTCCCCCGGCGAGAATGGCACCGCCAGCAAGTACTAGACCGCCATCGGCGATATCGGATCGATGCGCACGGCGATGCATCCCGCTTTCATTCCGGTACAGTAGCCGGGTCCTCCCCTGAAAATCAACTGTCTGGCAAGCCGCAATGGCTACAGCCTGCGCCGCTTCCGCCTCCAGCCTCCAGCCTGATGGTCAGGGGGAACTCTTCGCCTTGTACATCATTTGCCCGATAGGCGCGCCTGCGTCTATCCCATAATCTTCCGCGGGATATTTGCCGGTCGTGGGATACATGGCGGGGTGGCAGTTGGCAGCCCCGCACGTCCTGCCCGCGGCGTCCAATAAAGAACCCTTCGGAGACTACCTATGCACCACCTGCAAGCACTCTGTCTTTTGACAATCAGCGCTGTGTTGAGCGCTCCTTTATATGCGCAAGTGAGCGTTCCCCATGAATTCGCCGCTGGCGACAAAGCCGTCGCTGCCGAGGTGAACGCGAATTTTCAGGCGCTGGCGGGAGCCCTTGCCAGCGCCCTGACCAGAATCGAGGAGCTCGAAACCGAGCTGGCCATCGTGAAAACCAGCAACGCCCAGGCATTGGACGAGTTTGTGGAAGTCATTCCCGACCCCTACGTGCCCGGCGGCACTACAGTGCGTTTTGTGGGCGTTAATGTGCAGGTGGTCAGTGGCAGCGGCGCCACGGACGGAGAAGTGAATGGCTTGGGTAATCTGATTGTTGGGTATAACGAGAAGACCACTGATTGGGTTAAACCCGCTACCTGCAGCTTGGGGGAATTCCACGGCGATCAGGCCGCGTGTGAGCTAAATGGTGGAACCTGGGCCGAGCACCACAAGAGTGGTTCTCATAACCTTGTGGTGGGTTCGGAACACCGCTATTCCCGTTATGGAGGACTGGTGGCAGGTTTTAGCAATGCCCTCACAGGCATTTCAGCCACTGTGACGAGCGGAAGCAACAATTTCGCAGCGGGTGAACATAGCAGCATCAGCGGAGGTGGTGGCAACTTTGCCTCGGGAGAAAGTAGCAGCATTACCGGTGGCTATACGAACACAGCCACTAACTCGGCCTCCGTCGTTGTTGGTGGCCGTAGTAACGATGCCGATGGCTATACAAGCGTGGTACTTGGCGGGAAGGACAACGTCGCCGGCGCACTCTCGAGCACGGTCCTCGGTGGCCTCGAGAACGAGGCCAGTCAAAACTATTCGATCAGCCCTGAATAACGACAGGAGAACAGCATGAAAGTGTCTATAACAGTGTTGCTGCTCACCCTCGTTCTCACCGGCTGCGGCGGCGGTGGATCTAGCTCCGGAAACGCACCGCCGACCGCGGGCCCGCCGGCCGATGAACAGCCCGCAAGTCAGGCCTGGGACGAAATGCGCTGGGACGAAGGAACTTGGGGCTAGCCTGAGTGAGCCGGAAGAGCTTTGCCCGGCTGCGATGGCCGGTTGGAAGAACCACGAATAGACTGATCAGAGACTGAAACAACCATGAAAAACATATCGAACGAAGTGCGCAAAGCCCTGTTATTGCTACCGCTCCTGACGGCATTGGTTCTTGCCGGCTGTGGAGGTGGAGGAAGCTCAAGCAGCGGATCGAACAACCTGGTTCCGGGCGCGAGTGATGATGTTTCGGATCACCCGGACAACCCGGACAACTCGGATGACCCCGGTGCCGAGCCTGAGCTGCCCCAAGCGCCGGAACTCAGCCTGGAAATCCAGGCAACCAAGAGCTTTCAGTTCAACTGGCAATCAGTCGATGGAGCGGAGACCTACCGGTTACTGGAGAACCCGGATGGCATGTCCGGATTCAGCGAGGTGGTCAGCCTGCCGGCAACTGAAAGCAGTTATCAGCACATTGTTTTCCTTCCGCAGCGGGTCAATGCCAGCTACATCCTGGAAGCCTGTAATGATGCCGGTTGCGAGGATTCACCCTCAGTTCCCGTGACCGGCCATTTGGCTGAGGCGGTAGGCTATATCAAGGCATCAAACACCGACGTGAGCGACTGGTTTGGGAGCAGCATTGCCCTGTCCGGCGACGGTTTGACTCTGGCTGTAGGTGCCAAGGGTGAGGACAGTGCATCCACGGTCATCAACGAGGGTGAAGACAACAATGAGGGACGCAGCACTGGTGCTGTCTATTTGTTTGTGCTGGATGAAAACGCCGGTGAAAAACACTGGCATCAGGAGGCCTACATAAAGTCGTCTTCTGACAGTTCCCAGTCATTTGGAAATACTGTTGCGCTATCGGGTGATGGCACAACACTGGCGGTGGGGGGCGTCTATCCTTTTGGGGTTTACATCTATTCCCTTGCAGATGGCGCCTGGTCTGAGCACGCATTTCTTGAGCCCCAGTCCGGAGTGACTGCATCGAACATAGGGTTTGGTCACAGTCTGGCTCTATCCTTGGACGGCGACACGTTGGCCATCGGGGCTCCAACCCAGGGAGTGCCTCCTGACGAAGGCAGCACTCACGGCAGCGGCGCGGCTTACATATTTGTACACGACGGCACTGACTGGAGTGAGCAAGCCTTCCTCACTCCGGGGCTGAATGCGAATGCCAATGACCGCTTTGGCGATGCGATTGCCCTGTCCGGTGACGGAAATGTTCTGGCCGTGGGGGCGCCCCTGGAGGACAGCAATGCTGTGGGAGTGAGCAGCGGTACGCACACCGGTTGGGCCACCGATAGCGGAGCAGTATATACCTTCGTTCGAAACGGCCAGGACTGGACCCGCCATAACTACATTAAGGCATCGAACACCGATGCAGAGGATAAGTTTGGCACGAGCGTGGCCCTTGCCGATGATGGACTCACGCTCGCCGTCGGTGCACCCCGCGAAAGTAGCAGAGCGACCGACATTAATGGTGATGAGACCGATAACGATGGTTCCGACTATGCTGGAGCCGTCTATGTCTTCTCCCGTACTGATGCTGAAGAAAGCTTCGAGCAGCAGGCCTACATCAAACCGGATACGACTGGCTTCGCCTATTTTGGCCAAGCCGTGGCGCTCAGCAGTGATGGCCATTCCCTGGTCGTCGGGGCGTATACCAAACCTGGCGGAAGCGCAGGTATCAACAATCCAACAGGACGGGTGGATAACTCTGGTGCGGCCTATCTCTTCACCCGACAAAGCGAATTGTGGCAGCAAACCGCATTTATCAAGGCATCCAATCCGAAGGCTGGCATGAGCTTTGGTGAGAATGTCGCCTTGGCGTCCGACGGCGAAACGTTGGCTGTTTCCGCCTCGAACGAAAACAGTAGTGCCACCGGCATCAACGGTGACCAGGACGACGACAGTGCTTTTATGTCCGGTGCAGTTTATCTTTATTGATTGTTGAAGGGGAACTCACGCTTGCGCTTGGTCGGTATCCTCGCCGGCCGGCGGGGTACGGCCAGTGCAGCGTTAGCCGATTCCGAGTCCGGGCATTGCCGCCATTAAAAGTAAAAATTTCAAGGCGGCGTTGCCTGATGAAATAAGCAGTTAGGAACTCCTGCGTCCGTGGAAGGCGGGGTTTGGTGCAAAAAGCTGACCTCGTAAAGTGAGCCGAACGGTTCTTAAAACAAGCCCGGCAAGGCACGAACTTGGAGCGGCCACGTAGGCAAGGAAAAACTATCCTCCTGCAAGGAGGCAAGATGGTGGGCCCACCAGGACTTGAACCTGGGACCAATCGATTATGAGTCGACTGCTCTAACCAACTGAGCTATGGGCCCTGAACGCAAAGGTTCGAAAGGGCCGCACATTATAGGCGGGTCAGGCCGCCTACGCCAGCCGTGCGGCTGGGCTATTGACCGCCGGGCGGGTTTGTCAGTCACTGCGGGTCTGCCCCAACCACAGGGCCATCAGGCCGGTGCGGCCGCGCACTGCGAATTTGCGGTACACCCGTGATGCGTAGGTGTGCACGGTCGCCGGAGACAGGCACAGCTCGTCCGCGATCTCCTTTTCACTCTTCTCGGACAATAGCTCGTGGAGCACCTTGCGCTCGGAGGGGGTCAGGGGCTGGTCCGCCGCCAGCACGCCGTGGTGAAGGGCCACTTGACGGTGGAACCAGGCGAGGGAGCGTACGGCATAGTCCAGGATTTCCGCTTCCTCGGTGGTGAAGAAGAAGCGCGAGTGACCGACGCGTTGGAAGGCCCACCAGGATTCCACATCCGGGCTGAGTGGCATGGCGCACAGCAGCACGTCCTGAACCCCGAATGGCGCCATGAAGGTGTGGTAGTAGTCCGAGTCGAACCATTCCCGCCCCACCAGTTCGTGCTTGATATTGACCCGGAAGCGGCCGGCTCCAACTATGTTGGCGATAATGCTCGGGTCCGCATGGCCCCGATCCAACAGCTTGCGCTGGTTCTCATAGTTGCTGGCCCGGTGGCCGCAGCCGGAGAGGTAGCGCACCGCGAGGGGCCGCCAACCCCGGACGGGGTCGTTGGTGGCGGCATCATCCAGCCGAACCGCACCCATCCAGTAGGCTTCCTGCGCGTCCACGAGCTTGGCGACCTGGCCCAGGGCCCAGCGAAGGGATGCGTCGTCGCCGCTGGCCTGCCCGGCCAGGGCGTCCCAGAAGTCGTGAATGGCTGCTCGGATGTTTTCCTCCACGCGTTCTCCGTTATCTCTGCGTTTCCACTTCCAATAGCTCGGCTGGCCGCTGGGGCGTGGTAGGCGTTAAGGATAACATCGGCGCCATTTCGAGATACAGATCACATAGCCTGCGCGCGACCTCCTTCGGCACGGATTGCCCGACGCCGCCTGTCCTCCTACAATCGGGGTCCAGTCCATCATTACCGAGGTATTCGTCCGATGCGCCATTGATGCCGCCGTCAACATGACGGCCAGTCCTCCACCGGCCCCCGCAAGCAGGGGAGTTTCTGGCATCAACGGGAGCACACATGACGAACCCCTTTCTTGCCCTCGATGGCGTTACCTATGTTCTGCCGGACGGCAGAACGCTCTTCTCCAATCTCACCGCAACCATCGATCACCGCCCCACGGGGCTGGTCGGCCGCAATGGCGTCGGCAAGACGGTGCTGGCCTCGCTTCTGTGCGGTACGGCCCAGCCGACGTCCGGGCGGTGTGTGCGTTCCGGCCGAGTCCATTATCAGGCCCAGCAGGTTACGCCGCCCGTGGACAGTACCGTGGCAAGTCTGGCCGGGGTGCAGGACATCCTGGATGCGCTGGCTCGTATCGAAGGGGGTAGCTCGGCGCCTGAAGACTTCGATGCCCTTGGCGATCGATGGGACATACGTCAGCGGCTCGCCCACGAGCTGGAGCGCAACGGGCTGGGGTATCTCACCGCGCAGACGCCCGGCGCCACCCTGAGTGGCGGTGAGGCAATGCGTGTCGCTCTGATCGGCGCGATGCTGTCGGAGGCCGACTTTCTGATTCTCGATGAACCCAGCAATCACCTGGATCGCCCGAACAGGAGGGCACTTATCGAGCAGTTGCAGCGCTGGCCCAACGGCTTGCTGGTGATCAGCCACGACCGCCAGTTGCTGGACGCCATGGAATGCATCATGGAATTGTCTTCTCTGGGGCTCCACAGCTACGGGGGCAACTACAGGTTCTACCGGGATTGCAAAGCCCAGGAGCGTGCCAGCGCTCTGCAGCAGCTTGAACACCGTAAATTGGAACGGCGGCGCGAAGAGAAGGCCATGCGGGAGCAACGCGAACGCCAGGCTCGGCGGCAGGCTCGTGGCAACCGGCGCGGGAAGGACGCCAATCAGGCCAAAATCCTGCTGGATCGCGAAAAGGGGCGCAGCGAAAAATCCGCCGGCAAGCTGAACCAGCAACATGCGGCGAACCGCGAGCAGCTCGCCCAGCGCGTGCAGGAAGCCGCGCGGCAGGTGGAGGATGATACGCCCATTGTCCTTCACTCATTGCCCGTTCACGAGTCGGCGCGGCGCAGGGTGACGACTCTGGATGCTGTGCGCCTGCCCTATGTCTCAGGTGCCACGGGAGCCATCAGTCTTTCCCTGGGCGGGCAGCAGCGGATCGGAGTGGTCGGGCCGAATGGCTGTGGCAAGTCGACATTGCTGAAAGTCATGGCCCGGCAGCTCGCGCCCCTGGCTGGCTCTTGCGAGGGCACGCCTGAGATTGCATATCTCGACCAGGGGATCGTCAACCTGGAGCCGCGGAGCACAGTGCTGGAACAGATGTTGGCCGCCAACCGGACCAGCACGGCGGCGGAACTACGCATGCGCCTGGCGCAAATCGGGCTGGACGCGTCCAAAATCGAGATTGCCAGTGCCCTGCTCAGCGGGGGCGAACGCCTGAAAGCGGCACTGGCCTGCGTACTCTACGCGGACCCGCCTCCGCAACTGCTGTTGCTCGACGAACCCGGCAACCATCTGGATTTACCGTCCGTGCAGGCGGTGGAGGCCCTCTTGCGCAGCTACCCGGGCGCCCTGGTGGTGGTATCCCACGATGACGCCTTCCTGGCCAATCTCGAACTCACCGACCGCCTTGTGGCCATGGAGGCGGGCTGGACCCTTGAGCCCTGGTGATGGACTCAAAGGGCTTTTACTGCACGTTCTCCGCATCCGTGAAGATGCCTTCGAACAGGGCGGTGGACAGGTAGCGCTCACCGGAGTCAGGCAGGATGACCACAATGTTCTTGCCCTGGTGCTCTGGCTGTTGGGCCACCCGGGCGGCAACAGCCATGGCGGCGCCGCTGGAGATGCCGGCCAGAATGCCTTCCTTCTGCATCAGCTTGTGAGCCCACTCCATGGCTTCTTCGTTGGTGGCCAGTTCCACCTGGTCCACCATCTCCAGGTCCAGGTTTTCGGGGATGAAGCCGGCACCGATGCCCTGAATTTTATGGGGCGCGTGGCTGGGCTCGGCGCCTGATTTGGCGGCGGTGATCAGCGTGGATGAGGATGGTTCCACAGCCACGGTGGTGATGGCTTTGCCCATGGTCTTCTTGATGTAACGGGAAACGCCGGTCAGGGTGCCGCCGGTGCCGACGCCGCTGATCAGTACGTCGATACCGCCCTGGGTATCTTCCCAGATTTCCGGCCCGGTGGTGTCTTCGTGGATCTGGGGGTTCGCGGGGTTTTCGAATTGGCTCGGCATCCAGTATTTGTCCGGGTCGCTGGCCATGATTTCCTTAGCCTTGGCGATGGCCCCGGGCATGCCCTTGGGGCCTTCCGTGAGCACGATCTCGGCGCCCAGCGCCTTCATCAACTTGCGGCGCTCCAGGCTCATGCTGGCGGGCATGGTCAGGACCAGCGAATAACCGCGCGAAGCCGCCACATAGGCCAGGGCGATGCCGGTGTTGCCACTAGTGGGCTCAATGATGGTCATTCCCGGCTTGAGCTTGCCGCTCTTTTCTCCCTCCCAGATCATGCTGGCCCCGATGCGGCATTTAACCGAGTTGCTGGGGTTGCGGCTTTCGATCTTCGCGAAGATGTTGCCCTCGGCAATGCGGTTGATGCGTACCAGGGGCGTGCGGCCGATGCTGAGGCTGTTATCGTCAAATGCTGTCATCTTGTTTTCCTCTTGCCGGACGGGTTGGAGCGCTCGTGCGCCTGGGGAATGCTGAATCGGGTGGAGGCGATTGTAGCGCAACCGACGGGCGGCGGCCTAACGTCGCGCTTGGGCAGCTCCGGGTGTGCCGGCAGAGTCGGTTCATGGGGATTGTTCGGGAGCGTGACTGATGTTTCTGTGTGGTTTCGCGCAAGAGTCACAGGGCGGACCGGTCAGGCGGTATTCAAATCCGTTTTGTAATACAATGCGCGGACAAGTGATAGCAGATCCCGTCAGCGTCTCTCCTCCCCCTGTGAACTCAGGACCACTTGCCCGGCGGGCCAGTGGAAGGGCTCGATTTTTCCGGACGTTGGACCTGGGACAGAGCGGAGAATCAAACCGACAATGAGCGACAGCAACCAAACACCGTTAGTTGGCGTCATCATGGGGTCCCGGTCCGACTGGGAGACCATGGAGCATGCCGCCCGCATCCTGGAGCAACTCGGGATTGCCCACGAGGTGGAGGTCGTCTCGGCCCACCGGACCCCGGACAAGCTGTTTGATTACGCCGCCAGTGCCGAAGGCCGGGGTATCGAAGTGCTCATCGCCGGCGCGGGCGGTGCAGCTCACTTGCCGGGCATGGCCGCGGCGAAAACCACGCTGCCGGTCCTCGGGGTTCCCGTCCAGTCAAAGGCGCTCAATGGCATGGATTCCCTGCTGTCCATCGCACAAATGCCGGCTGGCATTCCCGTGGGCACCCTGGCCATCGGACGGGCGGGCGCGGCCAACGCAGCACTGCTGGCCGCGAGCATTCTGGCTAACAAGTACCCGAGCGTAAAAACCGCTTTGAAGGCCTACCGTCAGGAGCAGACCGAAGGCGTGCTGGCCAATCCGGATCCGCGCGGGGAAAGCTAATGAAAGTCGGTGTATTGGGCGGCGGCCAATTGGCGCAAATGATGGCTCAGGCCGGCGCTCCCCTCAAAATGCAGTTTATGTTTCTCTGTCCGAACGAGGATGCCTGCGCAGCTCCTTTCGGCCACCACCTCTGCGCAGCCTACGATGACGAGAATGCCCACCGCCAGCTGGCGGAGTGGGCTGACGTGATTACCTACGAGTTCGAAAACGTTCCCCTCGCCGCCGTGAAGTGGCTAGAGGAAAGGGTGGCAGTTTTCCCTTCATCGCTGGCCCTGGCCGCGGCCAGTGATCGCCTGCACGAGAAGCGGCGCTTTCGGGCTCTCGACATTCCTACCGCGCAATTCGCGGCGGTCGATTCCCAAGCGGATCTGTCCGAGGCTGCGGCCAGAATTGGCCTCCCGGCCATTCTGAAAACCCGCACCGAAGGTTACGACGGCAAGGGCCAGGCCGTACTTCGGGAAACAAAGGACCTGGAGGGAGCCTGGGAGCGGGTGGGCGCCCGGCCCTGTATTCTGGAGTCCATGGTTCCCTTCGAGCGGGAAGTTTCCATCATCGCTGCCCGGGGCCGGGACGGCGCCGTGGTCTTCTATCCCCTGAGTGAAAACCATCACCGGGAGGGCATCCTCCGTTTGTCCCTGAGTCGGCCCGGTGATCCCATGCAGGGCCCGGCGGAGCAGGCGATTCGCCGATTGCTGGAGGACCTGGATTACGTGGGCGTGCTGGCTCTGGAGCTGTTCCAGGTGGGCGATCAATTGCTTGCCAATGAAATGGCGCCGCGGGTGCACAACACCGGGCACTGGACCATCGAGGGCGCCCGGACTTCCCAATTCGAAAACCATCTGCGCGCGGTGTGTGGCCTGCCACTGGGCGAGACCGCCATTGCGGCGCCTTCCGCCATGGTGAACCTGATCGGCCGTCTGCCTGCGGAAGCCGACATCCGTGCCGTGTCTGGTGCCGTCCCGCACTTCTACGGCAAGGCCGAGCGACCGGGCCGCAAGGTAGGGCATATCACCCTGACCCGTGACGGCAGTACTCCGGAAGATTTCCGCGAGCGGTTGAAAGCCTTGCTTCGCCTGGCGGGCGAAACGGAGCTGGCCGAAGCGAACCTGGCGATCTAGGTCCCGATTGCGGAGCCACCGGCCCAGAGGCTGGCTGCACGACCCCGGACTTCCATAAGACGCGAACTGACAGCACAGAAAAGAAAAGGGCCGCACGAAGCGGCCATGTCAATACTCTCGTCGTCTCACGTCTCACGTCTCACGTCTCACGTCTCGTCCAGAAAACTCCGCAGGTGATCGGAACGGGACGGGTGGCGCAGTTTGCGCAGAGCCTTGGCTTCTATCTGCCGGATACGCTCGCGGGTCACATCGAACTGCTTGCCCACTTCTTCCAGAGTGTGGTCCGTGTTCATGTTGATGCCGAAGCGCATGCGCAGGACCTTGGCTTCGCGGGCAGTGAGGCCGGCAAGTACTTCCCGGGTTGCCTCGGTGAGACCTTCGCCCGTCGCGGCTTCGATCGGGGAGATGATGGTCTGGTCTTCGATGAAGTCGCCCAGATGTGAATCTTCATCATCGCCGATGGGGGTCTCCATGGAGATCGGCTCCTTGGCGATCTTCAGCACCCGGCGCACCTTGTCTTCCGGCATTTCCATACGCTCGCCCAGTTCCTCGGGGGTGGGTTCGCGCCCCATCTCCTGCAGCATCTGGCGGGATACGCGATTGAGCTTGTTGATGGTCTCAATCATGTGTACCGGGATGCGGATGGTTCGGGCCTGGTCCGCGATTGAGCGGGTAATGGCCTGACGGATCCACCAGGTCGCGTAGGTGGAGAACTTGTAGCCGCGACGGTATTCGAACTTGTCCACCGCCTTCATCAGGCCGATGTTGCCCTCCTGAATCAGATCCAGGAATTGCAGGCCGCGGTTGGTGTACTTCTTGGCAATGGAGATCACCAGGCGCAGGTTGGCCTCGACCATTTCCTTCTTGGCGCGACGTGCTCGGGCCTCGCCGATGGACATGCGGCGATTGATCTCCTTAATGGTGGCCAGATCCAGTCCGGCCTCTTCCTCAAGGGCTTGCAACTTGCGCTGGGAGCGGAGGATGTCCTCCTGCACGTTTTTCAGGTTCTCTGAGTAATCGCGCTTCTTCTTGACGATGCCGGGAATCCACTTCTCGTTGATCTCGTTCCCGGGGAACTCCTTGATGAAGGTCTTGCGGGGCATGTTCGAATCGCGGACGCACAGCGCCATGATGGTGCGTTCTTCCCGTCGCACCCGGTCCAGAACATCGCGGATGGAGTGGTAGAGCGGATCGAACTGGCGCGGCGGCAGTTTGAAGAACTTGAACAGCTCGCCCAGAGCATCCAGCTCCTTGGCGCCCTGCTTGCTCTCCCGCCCGTGTTTGGCGACGGCTTTTTCGGTCTTGATCAGTTGCTTGGCCAGCGCGGTAAAGCGCTCCTTCGCCTCTACGGGATCGACGCCCGAATCATTGCTGTCGTCGTCATCGTCATCGTCGGAGTCGCCGTCGTTCTTGGCTGCTTTGGCCTTCGCGGCCTGGGCCTGAACATTTGGGGTCGGCGAGGGAACCTCATCGGCCGGGTTCAGCCAGCCGGCCACCACGTCCACCAGACGGCGCTCTTCATTCTCTACCAGCGTGTACTCATCGGTCAGCCTTTTGACGATGCCGGGCCAGTAGGCCATGGCATGCATCAGTTCACGAATGCCTTCTTCAATGCGTTTGGCGATGGCGATCTCGCCTTCCCGGGTGAGCAGCTCAACGGTCCCCATTTCCCGCATGTACATGCGCACCGGGTCGGTCGTGCGTCCAGCTTCGGTCTCGACCGCGGCGAGAGCCGCAGCAGCTTCCGCCGCGGCAATTTCGTCCGCGGAGGAGTCGCCGTCGGCCATCAGCAGGGCATCGGCATCGGGAGCTGTTTCAAACACCCGAATGCCCATGTCATTGATCATCTGGATGATATCTTCGACCTGATCAGGATCGGAGATGTCTTCCGGGAGATGGTCATTGACCTCGGCGTATGTGAGATAGCCCTGCTCCTTGCCGCGGGCAATCAATTCTTTGATACGAGATTGTTGGGTATCAGACATTCAGTGATTGGACCTAAATAGCTGGGGAATGAGAGAGGTGTAAAAAGGTAACAAGAAAGTATAGCCCATATATTGCGCCACGTTCCAGGAATTCAAGGGCTTAACTCCTCGCCAGGCCTTGGCCGGCGGCCATGTCGCCTGTTAAACCTTCAGTAAAGCCCGACCTCGGCCAGTGCGCAAGTCTGAATCGAAAATATAATTTTGTAACTATTGCACGTTGCATCGACTCCCTCCGTTCTGATTTCGCTACAGAATTGTTCATTTTTTGAACCGGCTAGGGGAGACCACGGCAAGGTGCCGGGAGTTCAATTTGCTGGTTTGCTGTTGAGCCCCGGGTCGCATAGAATCGAACGGTGGTCGGGCTCCCCCCGTAGTTGGCAGCCTGACACACATTCCCCATGCGGTCGGGCGACGTCAGTCGCAGGCAGTACCGCAGTCCCCTGCTTCAGGCGATTGGACGTGAGTCCGATGGGCTTACGGTGACGGGGCGAATTGCAAGCTGTTGAATGCCGCGACTGGAAAGCCGGCGCAAGACGGTCTTCACTATTGCACCTGCCGTTTCCGCCGGTTTGCCATGTGTCGGGCTTCTCCATCCTGTTTGGCCGCTTGCCAGATCACGCTGTACTCAAACCAGGTTCCACAATAACTAACTGTTGTATTGAGGAGTGTTTATGGATCAATCGCTGTTGCCACCGGCGCTGGGCGTCGTGGGCCTGATAGCCGCGTTTATTGTCTATCGGGTAGTCAAGAAATATCCCGCCGGTGAGGGCCTTGTGGCCGAGATTGCCGACGCCATTCATCAGGGCGCCATGGTGTTCATGCGCCGCGAGTATTCCATTCTGGCCATTTTTGCTGCGGTAGTGGTCGTACTCCTCTTTATAGGTTTCCAGAGCTGGCGAACGCCAGTGGCCTTCGTGGTGGGTGCCTTGTGTTCGGCCACCGCCGGGTACATCGGCATGTACACCGCCACCCAGGCCAATGTGCGCACCACGGTGGCGGCCAATACCCGGGGGCAGTCCGAGGCGCTTAGCGTGGCCTTTTTCGGGGGCTCCATCATGGGGCTGGTGGTGGCGTCCATGGGCCTGCTGGGCCTGGGCGCCCTCTACTACTTCTTCGGTGGCGAGCACGCCGAGGCCATCCACGGTTTCGGCATGGGGGCCTCTGTGGTGGCTCTGTTCAGCCGCGTGGGCGGGGGTATCTATACCAAGAGTGCCGATGTGGGCGCGGACCTGGTGGGCAAGGTGGAAGCGGGCATTCCCGAAGATGACCCCCGCAACCCGGGCGTGATCGCGGATAACGTGGGCGACAACGTCGGCGATGTGGCTGGCATGGGTTCGGACATCTTCGAGTCCTACTGTGGCTCCATGATCGCCACCATTGCGATCGCCTCCACCATGAGTCTGGCCGCTGTATCCACCCTGGGCGGTGAGCGGGAACAGCTCATGTTCGCCCCGCTGGCCCTTGCGTCGGTGGGCCTGATCTGTTCGATCCTCGGCATTATTCTGGTGCGAATCATGTCCCGCAAGGCGGCTGACGTAGCGCTGCGAATGGGCACCATTGGTGCGGCGGTGATCTTCATCCTCGCCGCCTATGTGCTGCTCAGCAGCCTGGGAATTCACGCCAATGTATGGTGGTGCGTGGTGGCGGGCGCCGTGGGTGGTATCGGCATCGGCCTGGTGACCGAGTTCTACACGGGTGGCGCGCCGGTGCGCAAGCTGGCCGCGGATGGGGAAACCGGTCCGGCCACTGTAATGATCGGCGGACTGGCCACGGGCATGGAGTCCGTGGTGGTGCCGGTGCTGATCATTGCCGGCATTATCTTCAGTACCAGTGTACTGCTGCCCGAAGGAGCGGGAGTCTACGGCGTGGGTATTGCGGCAGTGGGCATGTTGTCCACCGTTGGCATCACCATGGCCATTGACGCCTACGGTCCGGTGGCGGACAACGCCGGTGGTATCGCTGAAATGGCCGAGATGGGCGAGGAAACCCGCAAGATTACCGATGGCCTTGATGAAGTGGGCAACACCACCGCGGCGATCGGCAAGGGCTTCGCCATCGGCGCGGCCGGGCTCGCGGCGCTGGCGATTATCGCTGCCTACATCGAAACCGTGAACAACAATGTCGAGGGATTCAGCCTGGACGTGAGTGATCCTCTGGTGCTCATGGGTATGTTCCTGGGGGGTATTTTCCCCTTCCTGGTCAGCTCATTGACCATGCGGGCCGTGGGTGACGCAGCCTTTGACATGATCAAGGAGATCCGCCGCCAGTTCCACGAGATCCCCGGCCTGATGGAGGGCAAGGCCAAGCCCGATAGCGCCCGCTGTGTGGATATCGCCACCAAGGCGGCACTGCGGCGCATGGTGGCCCCGGGCGTGCTTGCGGTGGCGGCTCCGGTCCTGGTGGGCTTTCTGATCAGCCCCGCCGCACTCGGGGGCATGCTCGCCGGGGCTTTGGTGAGCTGTGTACTGCTGGCCCTGATGATGGCGAATGCGGGCGGCGCTTGGGACAACGCCAAGAAGTACATCGAAAAAGGCAACCTGGGCGGCAAGGGCTCCGACGTGCACAAAGCTGCAGTCGTGGGCGATACGGTCGGCGATCCCTTCAAGGATACCTCCGGCCCGTCCATGAACATTCTCATCAATGTAATGGCCATTGTGAGTCTGGTGATTGCTCCCTTGCTGACCTGAGCCATGCAGTCCTTACGAAATACCCGCTGCGGGCAACCGCTGCGGGTTTTTTTGTGATGGGGGCGGGTTCAGGTGCCTGAAGGAGCCGGAACCCGCCGGGTGTGGCGCAGGTCTGCAGAAGGAAGAGGAAATCGGAGGTTGTGATGCGCGCGATATGGGTAGTCCTGATGCTGATGCTGGCCCCGATTGCGGTGGCGGAAGAGCGCACGGCCACGTTCGCCGGCGGCTGCTTCTGGTGCATGGAGCCGCCATTCGACAAGCTCGATGGCGTCCTCGCGACCGTCTCCGGCTATGCGGGGGGCGAGGTGGCCAACCCCACCTACGAGCAGGTCTCCTCCGGCAACACCGGCCACCAGGAGGTGGTCCAGGTGACCTACGACGATGAGCTTGTTTCCTATCAGCAATTGCTGGAGGTGTTCTGGATCAATGTGGACCCAGTGGATAATGGCGGCCAGTTCTGCGACCGGGGCAGCCAGTATCTCAGCGGGATATTCGTTCACAATGACGAACAGGAGAAGCTCGCCAAGCAAAGCAAAGTGCG
This sequence comes from Gilvimarinus sp. F26214L, assembly GCF_054401055.1. Taxonomy (NCBI): domain Bacteria; kingdom Pseudomonadati; phylum Pseudomonadota; class Gammaproteobacteria; order Cellvibrionales; family Cellvibrionaceae; genus Gilvimarinus; species Gilvimarinus sp. F26214L. The sequence goes on from NZ_JBTIYG010000006.1 coordinate 22,889, forward strand.
GGTCGATGAAAGATTAAACAGCGAGGTAGTCACCTTCATTCAGCCGCTCGATATTTTCTATCCCGCCGAGGAGTATCACCAGAATTACTACGAGAAGAATCCGCTGCGCTATCGGTTTTATCGCGCCCGTTGCGGCCGTGATGCGCGGCTGAAGGAATTGTGGGGAGATTGATGGGGGTGCGGGTGGCTGCGGCGGAGTTCTGTTGGGTTACGGCCTGCGGCCTAACCCAACCTACGGAGGTGGAGTGGACTGTAGGTTGGGTTAGCGAAGCGTAACC
>NZ_JBTIYG010000006.1:23262-158918 GCF_054401055.1 Gilvimarinus sp. F26214L
GGGTTACGGCCTGCGGCCTAACCCAACCTACGGAGGTGGAGTGGACTGTAGGTTGGGTTAGCGAAGCGTAACCCAACATTGGGAGCCGGCTGCGGCGAACGGGTCGCTCGCCTTTTGAATGTATGACAGCGGGAGCTTTCGGGGGCAATCTGTTGGGTTACGGCCTACGGCCTAACCCAACCTACGGAGGTGGAGTGAACTGTAGGTTGGGTTAGCGAAGCGTAACCCAACAATGGGGGCCGGTTGCGGCGAACGCGTCGCTCGTCTTTTGAATGTATGACAGCGGGAGCTTTTTGGGGGCAATCTGTTGGGTTACGGCCTGCGGCCTAACCCAACCTACGGAGGTGGAGTGGACTGTAGGTTGGGTTAGCGAAGCGTAACCCAACATCGGGGGCCGGCTGCGGCGAACGGGTCGCTCGTCTTTTGAATGTATGACAGCGGGAGCTTTTTGGGGGCAATCTGTTGGGTTACGGCCTGCGGCCTAACCCAACCTACGGAGGTGGAGTGGACTGTAGGTTGGGTTAGCGAAGCGTAACCCAATTCGGAGTGGCTACTTTCGTTTTTCCAATTCCTTGCGTAATTCCTCGTCCAGTTCTTCCAGAAACTTTTGAATCTCCTGGTTGGCCTTTTCCGTCTGTTCCTGGAGTTCACGGCTGGCAGCCGTGAGTTCGCGGGCCATGGTCTCGCTCAGCTCGCTCCCCAGCTCTCGAAACGCCTCGGCGCTTTCTTCCAGGGCGGCTTCCAGTCCGGTGATGGCGGAGCTGTATACGCTGTCGAAGAAGGCCTGACGGGTGAGCGCGGGTTCCACTTTCCATTCCCCCTCTTCCAGGACGAGCATGGTCTCGGTGTCGAAGGTTGCCGTCTCCTCACCGTCCACCCAATGAATCGTGGTGGCGACCTGGGCGGTTTCCTCCTGGCGCTCGGTGGGGCCGAAGGTCACCCGGCTTTCCGGGCTCGGATGAATCACCGTACTCAGGCTCGGCGAGGAGGAACTGGCAATGGACTGCCGGATGGCTTCCTCGTCGTTGGCGATCACCGCCTGCCAGTACCGGTCCGCCACGCTTTCGGGCGTATTGCGGGCGCAGGCGCTGAGAAGGGCCAGCACCAGCAGCAGGGATACTCGAAGGGGGGACATTGCACTTCCTCGTTGTCGACGGCTTATCTGATTGGCGCCGGTGGTGTTGGTTCAGAGAAGCTCAGAATAAGTAGGGAATAAAGTTTTTGGTGCGCTCACTGTAGTGGCGATAGGCCTCACCGAAGAACTCGAGGTTTTCTCTCTCCTCCGCTTTGGCGGTGAGCCACAAAAACAGCGTGGCCCCGAGGCTCATGGCCAGCCCCGGCAGTTCCGGCCGTTTCAGCCAGGCGCCCCAGGTGAACAGCAACAGTGCACTGTACATCGGGTGGCGGACCCAGCGGAAGATGCCTGACTCCACCAGTGTGGCGGTATTCTCAAAAGCGAAATTCTCGGCGGCCCTGTCGTCCCGTCGTCCGCCGAGGGTGAGGAGCATGTGCACCGCGCCGACCAGCATGCCCAACGCGGTGAAGAGCACGAACCAGGAGGCCAGTTGATGGGGCGCGAACAGCTCGGCCTGCCAATAAGGGAGTGCCGGAATCAGTACCCCGCTGCAGCAGGCGAACGCGAAGAAGCGGTAGAAGCCGTGGCAGCGCGGGTTACCCAGAGCGCGCCGGGAGATCGCGGCCAGCACGAGCACGCAGGCGCACCAGAGGAGGAATTGGGAGAGCGGGGCGTTCGGGTAAAATTCTGCGGTAGGCACAGTGGGAGTCAGCCAGATGAACGTGTTCAGAACCCAAGCATAGCATTTGGGGCGTGGCGGATGTCGGGGGTTATGGGTCCTGCAGACGCAGGTGCTTCTCCATGAAGATGCTGTAAGGGTTGTCCGGGTAGTCTCCATAGGGGCCGCGGGTCCGATAACCCAGGCGTCGATAGAGCGCCACCGCCTCCGGTTGTTCGGTGCCGGTTTCCAGGCGGATGACCGGGAGTTCTTCCTGTAGCGCCAATCCTTCCAGGGCGTCCACCAAGGCCTTGCCCAGCCCTCGTCCTCGAGCCTCATCGGCCACGAACACCCGCTTGATCTCCCCGTAGTTTTCGAGGGGCCCGGACTGCCGCTTGAGGGCGCCAACGCCCATCAGAGCGCCGCCCACAAACGCGCCCAGCAGGGTTGCTTCGGGCCGGGCCAGAGCTTGTGCATCGTCCAGAAAACACAGGTCCGGCGGGTAGCGTCTGAGGAGGTAGTCATCGGCCCGCTGCAGCAGGTCCGCCACGTCCTTCCGGCGGGCATCCAGTACCTCGATGCTCAGGTCTTCAATCACTTCAAACCTTGTGCAGCAAACGTGCGCCCGCCTTCTGCTTCACACCTCGAACGTCGTTTTCAGCTTCTTGGGAGCCATCACCTTTTTCAGACGCGCATACACCGGCAAGCCGTTTTTGTAGGGCGGATAGCTCTCGCTTTCGATCAGGGGGGCCAGGTAGTTCCGGCAGGATTCGGTGATGCCGAAGCCGTCGCGGGTGATGAAGTTGCGGGGCATTTTCTTCTCCACGTTGGCGACTCGTTGCAGCGGCGCCTCTTCGATCTTCCAGCGGTACTTCTTGCCCGGGGCCGATTTGCGAATGATGGCCGGCATCACTGAATTCTTGCCCGACAGGGCCATCTGCACACCGGCCTGACCCACAGCGTAGGCCTGCTCCACGTCGGTGGCGGAGGCGATGTGCCGTGCGGCCCGCTGCAAATAGTCCGCCACAGCCCAGTGGTATTTGTAGCCCAGCTCGTCCTTCACCATCTGGGCCAGGGTTGGTGCAACACCGCCAAGCTGGGTATGGCCGAAGGCGTCCTTGGTGCCGGCGTCAGCGAGGAATTTGCCATTTTTGTCCTGGCAGCCTTCCGAGGCCACAATGGCGCAGTAGCCGAACTTCTTGACGCAGTCGTCCACTTTTTTCAGGAAGGCCTGGCGGTCGAAGGCGATCTCGGGGAAGAGAATGACATGGGGCGCGTCGCCTTTTTCCTGGGCCGCGAGGCCGCCCGCGGCGGCGATCCAGCCGGCATGGCGCCCCATGACTTCCATGACGAATACTTTGGTGGAGGTTGCGCACATGGAGGCCACGTCCAGCCCGGCCTCTTTGATGGAGACGGCGACGTATTTGGCAACGGAGCCGAAGCCGGGGCAGGTGTCGGTGATGGGCAGGTCGTTGTCCACGGTTTTGGGGATGTGGATGGCTTGCAACGGGTAGCCCATTTTTTCCGAGAGCTGGGAGATTTTGAGGCAGGTGTCGGCGGAGTCGCCGCCGCCGTTGTAGAAGAAGTAGCGGATGTTGTGGGCCTGGAAGACTTCGATGAGCCGTTCGTATTCGGCCCGGTTTTCTTCGATGCTTTTCAGTTTGTAGCGGCAGGAGCCGAAGGCGCCGGAGGGGGTGTGTTTGAGGGCGGCGATGGTTTTTGCTGTTTCCTTGCTGGTGTCGATGAGTTCTTCGCGCAGCGCGCCGATGATGCCGTTGTTGCCGGCGTAGACTTTGCCGATCTGCTGTTTGTACTGGCGGGCAGTTTCGATGACCCCGCAGGCGCTGGCGTTGATTACGGCGGTGACACCTCCGGACTGTGCGTAAAAAGCGTTCGGCTTGGCCATCATTTCTCCTGTTGGGGGTGGCTGCTCGGTGGTAAGCGGGGTCGGTGCAATATAGAAGGGGCGCTATGATAGCTAAATCGCCGAGCCAGAGTAACCGTGTGCTCGCGCGGCGCCGCCATTGAAGACTCATGCTCGGCAATTGGGTTCCCGGTTTGACCGTGGTGTGGGATGGAGTCATACACTGTCTCGACGATCCGGGGCCGGTGTTCTCAGGGGGCATTGCTGTGGCTTGGTGCCACCACCCGTGGGAGCTTTGTGTCTCCGTATGTTTGGGGCTTTGTGGCAACGCACGTTTCGGGCTTTGTGCCGTCGCATGTTGGGCTTTGTGCCACCGCACGTTTGGGGCATTGTGCCACCCCCACGTTTGGGGCAGGCCCCGGTGTTTCAAAAACGCGGTGGATACGTCCCTGTAGCTCCCTCGCGTCATCCATGACGCCAGGGTTTTGAAACACCGGGTCCTGCCCCAAACTCCCACCGTGCAATTCGGAGGCGGGGCCACTTCGATCGACCGTCACGTGCGATTATCTGAGTACGGCGGTTCGGGTGGATGTTGCCGAACGGTGGGTTGCCGCGGCTTGCCGTGGCGGTGCACGGAGCTGGTCAAACTGGCGATTGGTCCCAACCCAAGCCGGCGCCCCCGTGCTAAGCTTTGGCCCGCTTTCACGGTCCGGATTCAATCAGCTATGCATATTCACATACTCGGCATTTGCGGCACTTTCATGGGCAGTCTGGCGCAGCTTGCGAAGGCCCAGGGCCATCGGGTGACCGGTGCCGATGCGCACGTGTATCCGCCCATGAGCACGCAGCTGGAGGCGGCGGGAATTGAAATCATCGAGGGCTACGACCCGGTGCAGCTGGATCCGGCACCGGACCTGGTGATCGTGGGCAACGCCATGAGCCGCGGCAACCCGGCGGTGGAGGCGGTGCTGGACCGGGGTATTCCCTATGTGTCGGGCCCGGAGTGGCTGCACGATCACGTCCTGCCGGGTAAGTGGGTGCTGGCGGTGTCCGGTACTCATGGCAAAACCACGACCAGCAGCATGCTTGCCTGGATTCTGGAATACGCGGGCATGCAGCCGGGCTATCTCATTGGCGGTGTGCCCGGCAATTTCGAGCACTCCGCGCGGCTGGGCGAGTCGGTCTTTTTTGTGGTTGAGGCGGACGAGTACGATACGGCGTTTTTCGACAAGCGTTCCAAGTTTGTTCACTATGCGCCGCGCACTCTGGTCATCAATAACCTTGAGTTCGATCACGCGGATATTTTTCCCGATCTCGCAGCCATTCAGACCCAGTTCCACCACCTCATGCGTATTCTGCCGGGCAACGGTCTGGTGCTTTATCCCGCAGGGACGGAGAGCATCGAGCAGGTTCTGGAGCGGGGCTGCTGGTCCCAGCGGCAGGCCCTTTCCATTGACGGTGACGACAACACTCCCTGGCGGGCCACTCGGTTGAGCGCCGATGGGTCCCGGTTCGAGGTGCAATTTGAAGGTGTGAGTGTGGGTGAGGTCGATTGGCAGCAAAGCGGTGATCACAACATCATGAACGGACTCGCGGCCATTGCCGCCGCCCGGCATGTAGGGGTGAAGCCGCAGGTGGCCATTGAGGCGCTGGCCCGCTTCCGCGGAGTGAAGCGGCGCATGGAGCTGCTGGGCGAGCCCGGCGGGGTGCGGGTATTTGACGATTTCGCCCACCACCCGACGGCGATCAAGACGACGCTCGCGGGGCTGCGGGCCCGGGTGGGGAGTCAGAAAATTATTGCCCTGATCGAACCGCGCTCCAACACCATGCGCCTGGGTACTCACAAGGCCAATCTGGCCCGCGCCTGCGAAGACGCGGATCAGGTATTCTGGTACCAGCCGCCCGGCATGGACTGGTCGCTTTCCGATGTGGTGGCCCAGAGTTCGGTGCCGGCGGAGGTGGTCACGGACATTGACGAGCTGATCGCTCGGACTGTTGCGGCAGCGGACGAGGGAACCCAGGTGGTGGTGATGAGCAACGGCGCTTTCGGCGGCATTCATCCACGCCTGATCGCAGCGCTGGAAGCGACTACTTAACGATCCGGCAGGGGAGATTCATGACCGAGAGCTACACGGGTAACTTCTACCGAACCGTCACGCTGGCCATGACCGGTGCTTCCGGCGCCCAGTATGGCCTGCGTTTGCTGGAATGTCTGCTGGCCGCCGATTGCCAGGTGTACATGATGATTTCCCAGGCGGCCCAGACGGTTATTGCCACGGAAACCGAACTGGAGTTGCCGGACTCCCTCCTTGAGCAGCAACGGGTGTTGGCTCGCAGTTACAACGCGGAAGAAGGGCAGCTCCTGCTGCTTGATCGTCAGGACTGGTTTTCTCCCGTGGCTTCAGGCTCCAGTTCCCCGAGCTCCATGGTCATCTGCCCGGCCAGTGGAGGAACCCTGTCGGCCATCGCCTGCGGGGCCAGTAACAACCTGGTGGAGCGCGCTGCTGATGTGGCTCTCAAGGAGCGCCGTCAACTGATCATCGTTCCCCGGGAAATGCCTTATTCGGAAATTCATCTGGAGAACATGCTCAAGCTGACCCGCATGGGCGCAACCATCATGCCCGCCAGCCCGGGCTTCTATCACCAGCCGTCGGCCATCAATGATCTGATCGATTTTGTGGTGGGCAGAATCCTGGATCATCTGGGCATTCAGCAGACCATCATGCCCCGATGGGGTGAGTAACCGGCAATCCGGCAACGCCCCACAAAAAGCGGCTCCCTAGTGACTCGCGCCGAGCGACTGTTTACCATGGTTCGCTTCATTGGCCCTGGCTGGGTGGCCGGGCGTGGTCGAAAAATCAAGAACAGGCGGCGTGCATGTCAGATCGGCTTTCCCACCTCTACGAATCCGTAGTCATTAAACATCCAAAACTGACTGTTGCAGTCGTACTTCTCGCGTTTGCGGTATTGGCCGCGGGTCTGCCCCGAATCAAGGTGGATGCCTCCGCCGACTCCCTGACCCTGGAGCACGACACGGATCTGGATTACAACCGGGAGATCACCGAGCGCTACCAGAGCGGCGACTTTCTGGTCATTACCTATACGCCCGAGAATGAACTGTTCTCGGATGCCTCCCTGAACACACTCCGTTCCCTGCGCGATGACCTGCTGGAGATCGAGGGCATCACCGGCTCTCTCAGCATTCTCGATGTGCCGCTGCTCTACAGCCCGCCCCTGACGCTTTCGGAAATTACCTCCATGGAGGAATTCCGCACTCTCACTACGCCGGGCGTCGACCGCGAACAGGCGATGGAGGAGTATCAGGAAAGTCCGCTGTACCGGGACACTCTGGTCAGCAAGGACGGGCGCACCACCGCGATCCAGCTCAATATCGCGGTGAACAACAAATATCTGGAGCTGGTGCGCGAGCGCGATGCCTTGCGCCTGAAACAGGACCAGGAAGGACTGAGCGAGCAGGAACAGGAGCGCTTGGATGCGGTGGCGGCTGAATTCCGTGCTTACCGCACCGAACTGGCCGAACAGGACCGACAGCGGATTGAGCAGGTTCGGCAGGTAGTGGCCAAGTACCAGGACGAGGCGGAAATCTTCGTCGGCGGCGTCAGCATGATTGCCGCCGACACCATCGCTTTCGTCAAAAGCGATCTGGTGACCTTCGGCACCGCGGTGATCATTTTTATTATCGCCATGCTGGCCATCATCTTCCGCCAGCCCCGCTTCGTTATTCTGCCCTTTGCCACCTGTGTGCTGGTGGTGAGCATGATGCTTGGGTACCTGGGTTGGGTGGACTGGCGGATCACGGTGATCTCCAACAACTTCGTCTCCCTCCTGCTCATCCTCACCCTGGCCCTGAACATCTACATCGTGGTTCGCTATCGGGAACTTCACGCCCGCAACCCAGAGTGGACCCAGCAGCAACTGGTGCTCGAAGCAGCCCGGCAAATGGCCCTGCCCTGCCTGTACACCGTGCTCACCACCCTCGTGGCCTTCGTCTCGCTGGTGGTTAGCGACATCAAACCCGTCATCGATTTCGGCTGGATGATGACCATCGGCCTGAGCCTGGCCTACATCATGACCTTCAGCTTCCTGCCCGCAGCCCTGGTGTTGCTGCCGAAAGGCGAGCCTAAAGAAAAGGTGGACACCTCACGCGCATTCACCGAGCACTTCGCCCGGTTTGCCGAAAAGCGCGGTGGCGTCGTCCTGACCATTGCCGCCCTGGCGGCGGTTGCCGCGGTCGTGGGCATCAGCCGCCTCGACGTGGAAAACCGCCCCATTGACTACTTCCACGAAAGCACTGAAATCTATCAGGGCCTGAGCGTCATCGACCGCCAGTTGGGGGGAACCACCCCGCTCGACATCATCCTGGACGCGCCCCAGGCGGGGCAGGGCACCGCCACCGAAGACGACCCCTTCGCCGAACCGGATGATCCCTTCGGCACAGCCGGTGGCGGCAGCGCCGCGGAAGACCCGTTCGGTGAAGGCAGCGAAGCCGACGATCCTTTTGCCGAAGACGATCCCTTTGGCGACGACCCATTCGCCGACGAAGCTGATGGCTCTCCCGCCGCCAAGCAGAGCTACTGGTTCACCGTCGCCGGCTTGCGCCAGATCGAAGCCCTTCACGACTACCTGGAAAGCCTCCCCGAAGTAGGGCGGGTGCAGTCACTGGCCACCGCCTACAAAGTCGCGCGAGACATCAACGGTGGCCCTCTCAATGACTTCGAGCTGCAAGTGCTGCAAAACCAGCTTCCGGCGGAAATGGACGACCTGTTGGCCTCCTTCCTCTCCTTCGAGGCAAACCAGACCCGCATCAACCTGCGGGTGCAGGAAATCGACTCCGGCCTCGACCGCCAGGCGCTGCCCGAAAAAATCCGCCGCTTTGCAGTCGATGAAGTGGGACTTGCGCCGGAACAGGTTCACTTCACCGGCTTGCTGGTACTGTATAACAACGTTCTGCAGAGTCTGTACTACTCCCAGATCGTCACCCTCGGCACCGTATTTCTGGGCATCATGATCATGTTCATGATTCTGTTCCGAAGCATCCGGCTCTCGGTCGTGGCCATCGTCCCCAACCTCATCGCCGCTGGCGTCGTGCTCGGCAGCATGGGACTGTTCGGCATCTCCCTCGACCTCATGAACATCATGGTGGCCGCCATCACCGTGGGCATGGGGGTGGATAACGCCATCCACTACATCTACCGTTTCAAACAGGAATTCAAGGTCGACGGGGACTACGTGGCCGCCATGCACCGCTCCCACCAATCCATCGGCCGGGCCATGTACTACACCGCCATCACCATCATCATCGGCTTCTCGGTACTGGCCCTGTCCAAGTTCATCCCGTCCATCTACTTCGGCCTGCTCACCAGCCTGGCCATCGCAGCGGCAATCCTCGGGTCCCTGACCCTGCTGCCGAAGCTGATTCTGCTGGTCAAGCCCTTGGGCCCGGGGCGGGAGGCCTGAGGCGGTGTGAGCCGGGCACGATCCAATGCCCGCTTTGAACGGCAGTTCTGTTAACGTGTGGCCACGCCCGCGCAAGCGACCACCGAATTCTGGAGAGTCTGGGATGGAAGTTTGCCGACAGGGGGAGGGGTTTCGAAACCCTCGCGGCATGGATGCCGCGCGGGAGCTACACGGACGTATTCATGCGTTTTCGAAACCCCTCCCCCTGTCGGCAAACGCGCCGCGGCACCACAACCACATGTACGAGAACCAACGCGCCGCGGCACCACAACCACATGTACGAGAAACAACGCGCCTCGGCACCACACTAACGATGCGCGAGAGACGATCAATAATAAAGCGCGAGCGACAAAGAGGGACTAAACGATGATCGGACTGAAAGTAAACGGCGAGGCGGTGACGCTTCCCGACGATGTGGACCCGAACACCCCCCTGCTGTGGGTCCTGCGTGAACGCCTCAATCTCACCGGCTCCAAGTTCGGATGCGGTCAAGGACTCTGCGGCGCCTGCACCGTTCACGTAAACGGAACAGCAACCCGCAGCTGCATCCTTCCGATCGGCCAACTGGCCGGCAAAACCATCACCACCATCGAAGGGCTCGGCGGCGACCACCCCGTCCAGCAAGCCTGGCGCGCCATCGACGTGCCCCAGTGCGGCTACTGCCAGTCCGGGCAAATCATGTCCGCCGCCGCCCTCCTGCAACAACAGCCCCAGCCCAGCGACGACGACATCAACCGCGCCATGGCCGGCAACATCTGCCGCTGCGGAAGCTACCCCCGTATCCGCCGCGCCATCCACCAGGCCGCATCCCTCACCGGCGCTGTTCAGGAATACGACCCCGCAGCAGCAGGAGAAAGCCAATGAAAATTACCCGACGCAAACTGCTGATTGGTGGCGGCCTCCTTGGCGGCGGCCTGATTCTCGGTTTCAGCCTGGCCGGCGACAAACCCGTGCCCCAGACCGCCCCCGGCAGCTTCCAGCCCAACGCCTGGCTCCAGATCACACCCGATGGCAAGGTCATCTTCCAACTCGACAAGGCCGAAATGGGCCAGGGAGTCTACACAGGCCTCACCACCCTTATGGGCGAAGCCCTGGACTTCGACCCCTCCCGGATTCAGGTTGAAATGGCCGGCGTCCACTCCGCCTACAACAACCCCGCCATGCGCATGCAAGTCACTGGCGGCAGCACCAGCCTCACCACCGCATGGCAGCCCCTCCAGGAGGCCGGCGCCAGCGCCCGCCGCATGCTCATGCAGGCCGCGGCCCAACAAATGAACGTACCACTGGACGACCTCACCACCGACGACGGAGTGGTTGTTTACTCCGCCTCTGGCAGGCGACTGTCCTACGGCGAACTGGCCGATGCTGCCAAAACCCAGCCGCTGCCGGACAATGCGCCGCTCAAGGCTCCCGGGGACTACAAATGGATCGGCAAATCCCTGCCCCGATTCGACACTCCCGCCAAGGTGGACGGCACCGCCCGATTCGGCGTGGACGTCACACTGCCGGGCATGAAAGTGGCGGTGGTGATCCGCTGCCCCCAGTTTGGCGGAACCCTGCAGAGCTTCGATGCCAGCCGAGCCCTGGAAATGCCCGGCGTGCAGAAGGTGTTCGCCATCCACAATGGCGTCGCTGTGGTCGCGGACGGCTACTGGCAAGCCCGGCAGGCGGCTTCGCAGGTGGGCGTGGAGTGGAATCCCGGGCCTCTGGATGGCCTGAGTTCCGCCGATATCCGCCGTAACCAGGAACAGGCCCTCGACTCCGCGGAAACCATCGTCGAGGCCCTGGCCGAAGGCGACGCGGACGGGGCCTGGGAGCAGGCGGGACAGACCGCCAACACCCTGGAGGCCATCTATGCCGCACCCTACCTCCACCACAGCACCATGGAGCCCCAGAATTGCACCGCCTGGGCGAAAGGGGACCATTGCGAAATCTGGGCGCCCTCCCAGGCGCCGGGGTTTGTGCAGGCGCTGGCGGCGCAATTCGGCGGCTTTGATCCGGACAAGATCACGGTCCATACCACCCTGATGGGTGGAGGCTTCGGGCGGCGGGCCATGACCGACTTCGCTGGCGAGGCCGCGGCAATTGCGAGTCAGATGCCCGACGTGCCGGTCAAGCTCATCTGGTCCCGCGAAGACGACATGCAGCACGACTTCTACCGGCCGGCCACCGTTCACCGCTTGCGTGCGGTACTGGACGAAGAGGGAACCCCGGTGGCCTGGCGGCACCGGCTGGTATCCGCCAGCATTACCAAGGGCATGGCCGTAACTCTGGTCTCTTCCTACTTGCCCGCCTGGCTCCCCGAGGCCATGGCCCGCGGGATTGGCCGCTTTGCGGGCAACGCCACCGCCGGGCGCGATACCGCGATGGCGGAAGGGGCGGAGGTCCCCTACGCGGTGGCCAACAAGAAGGTGGACGTGGCCCTCTATGATCCGGGTATTCCGCTGGGTTACTGGCGCTCCGTGGGGCATTCTCACAACGCGTTTGTGGTGGAGAGCTTCATCGACGAGCTGGCCCACGCGGCCGGTCAGGACCCGGTGGCCTACCGCCGACGCTACCTCCAGAATCATCCCCGCCATCTGGGCGTACTCGAGGCGGTGACCCGCGCTGCGGATTGGGACACACCCGCACCCGGGCGCTGGCGAGGCGTAGCGGTGCACGAGTCCTTCAGTTCCTACGCGGCGCAGGTGGTGGAGGTCTCCCGGTCCGATTCGGGCTATCGCATCGAGCGCGTCGTCTGTGCCGTGGATTGCGGTCGGATGGTGAATCCGGGTATTGTGGAAGAGCAGGTGGAAAGCGGCATCCTCTATGGCCTGAGTGCCGCCCTGAAGCCAGCTCTGAACATAGAGAATGGCGCCGTGGTGCAGAGCAATTTCCACGATCTACCTGTGCTGCGGATGGACGAAACGCCGGAGATCGAGGTTGTTCTGGTGCCGAGCGATGAACATCCCACCGGCATTGGGGAAATTGCGGTGCCGCCCATCGCCCCGGCCCTGGCCAACGCTTTGTTCCAGGCCAGCGGCGAGCGTCAGCGAGAGTTGCCCCTGAAGCTGGCGTGAATCTGACAGGAACTGCCGGAAATTGTTTGATGTACAGTCTGGATCTGGAAGTTTTTCCACAACTGATTGAATGGCTGGAGCGTGGCATTCCAGCCTGGTTGTGTACCGTCACCAGCACCTGGGGCTCCGCCCCCCGGGACGTGGGCTCGCTCATGGCCTGCAATGCAGAGGGGCAGCAATGCGGCTCCCTCTCCGGCGGCTGCATCGAAGAAGACCTTCTGGAAAAAATCACCCGCGGCGAGGTGTCCAGCCGCGCCCCCCAGCACTTGCTCTACGGCGCGACCCGGGAAGAGGCCGAACGCCTGCAATTGCCCTGCGGCGGTACCCTGGGCGTTTTGCTCGAACCTCTCGCCGGCGCCGACGATCTGGCCTGGCTCAAGACCGTTCAACAGCACATTGAAAAACGCGAATGCATTACCCGCGCAGTGGATTATGTGGAAGGGACGAGCGAGTTGAAGCCGGGCGGATTCGGGGGGCAGTTTGCCTTCTCCCGGGAAGACGCGAAACCGCTTTCCCTGCGTCAGGTATACGGTCCGCAATACCACCTCTTCCTGGTGGGAATCAGCGAAGTGAGCCGCGCCCTGGCCACCTTTGCCCTGCTGATGGATTACCGGGTCACCGTCTGCGATCCGCGCCCGGAGCAGGTCGCCAACTGGGACGTGGACGATGCGCGGGTGATCCGGGCCATGCCCGATGATGCGGTCGGCAAGTACGCGAACGACTCGCGTTCCGCGGTTCTGGCGCTCACCCACGATCCGCGCATCGACGACATGGGGCTGATGGAAGCGTTCAACACGGAAGCCTTCTACATCGGGGCCATGGGTTCGAAGCGCACCTCCGATAAACGCAGGCAGCGATTGAAACTGCTGGACATTACCGAGGGCGATCTGCAACGATTGCATGCACCGATTGGCCTGGACATCGGCAGCAAAACCCCCGCGGAAATCGCCATTGCCATTCTGGCGGAACTGACCAGGGTCCGCGCCGCAACTCGCGATACAGAATAACCATAACAATTGCATTACAGGCAGGTAGACATTTGGGATCGTCCACCTTGGATTTCTCGGCAAATCTGGGCCTTGCGGGAATCATTCTCGCCGCAGGCCGTTCCAGCCGTTTTGGCAGCGACAAGCGACTGGCCCCCTTCGGGCAGCTTACCCTGCTGACTCACTCCATTTCCCTTTGCCATTCTTTCTGCAGCCATCTGCTGGTGGTTACGCGTCCCTCCGATCGCAATCGTAAAACGGAACTGCTCGGCTCATGGCGGCATGACGACGGCGTTGAACAGTTCTGCGCTCCTGAGGCGGAGCAGGGCATGGGGCGCAGTCTTGCGAATGGCGTGATGCGTCTGATCGAGTACGAAAACGCGAGAAAGGGTCGCTTCACGGGCGTTCTGGTCATGCTGGCGGATCTGCCTCACCTGTCACCCACCACCATTGAGAAAGTCGTGGCGGCTGGTTCCGTAGACAACATCGCGCTTCCCTGTTACCTATGGCAAGGCGAAAAACGCCTTGGCCATCCCGTTGTTTTCGGTCGTCGCTGGTTTGACGAACTGGGGACCCTGCAAGGTGATCGCGGGGGCAAAACCATTATCAGCGCGAACAGCCAGGCCGTGGTTGAAGTGGAGGTGAACGACGCCGGCATATTGCAGGACGTGGATCGGGCGGAAGATCTTTGAACTGGAGCGGAGTTCACTTGAAAGGTTCGGAACCGTCGGGAGTCCGGGGCAGGCGTTTGTGAAAACATCCGGAGGGGTTATGGGAAAAGGGTTTTCAGTTGTGTTCGAAAACGACGGGCAAGGACTGTTGTTTACCGGACGAGGCGTGCTTTCCGGAGAACAAATGATTGAAAACACTCCCACTACTTACTCGCCCGAAGTGTTGCAAAGATTACGCTACCAGATTGTCGATCTGCGCGGAGTGGAGCGCATGGATATTTCCTGCGAGCAGATGCAGCACCTTGCGCAAATGGATCGAAGTGTAGCGGAGGCCAATGCGGCGATGCGCGTGGCCATTGTAGCTGCCCACGATATCACCATTGCCCTCGGCCGCATTTACAGCGCCTACGCACAAAGCCCGAAGCTGGAGACGCGCGTGTTCACCACAATGGAGGAGGCCCGAACCTGGGTTCGTGATGCGTCTTCCGGCGATTCCCCCGAAGCGAACGCCAGGTAACAACCCTTCCTCAGACCGCTCCGATTACCGGGCGACGCCCGGGGCCGGAGAATCATATTGAACTGATCCATAGGGCCAAAGTCCCAGAACAGGGGCCGCATGAGCAGTCTCCGTTGCCGATGTAAAAATGTGTAAAACGCAACAGGGCTCCCCGAAGTGTGAAACCTTGTGTTTATAATCGGGACGGAAGATCTTTGGAGAACCAGGTTCCATTGAGCAGTCTCAAGGTTCTTCGAGTCCAAGGGTTCAAGGAGCACAGAGGTTCAAGGAGCACAGACGCCCCGCTCCCGGTTGGCGTTCAACTTGCATCGCTCCGGCCCCGCGGGATGTCTCCACCCGCTGAGAGTCGGAACGGAAGGCGGCAGAGTCTCGGCGCGTCTCCGTTATACAGCCGCAGCGGTCACGCACACAGATCGGTACCGAGGCCATGTCCCAATCTGCAACGGAATCAATTCGTGAGCGGCTGGAGTACCTGCGCCGCCGTCAGAATCTCAGCGTCGGCCTGACCCTCCTCGCTCGCTGGCTTATCACCATCGCGGCGCTGTTCGCACTGGGTGCCGCGCTGGGCTGGCTGCTGGGGCTTGGAACCACCGGCTGGCGCGCGATCTTCATCGCCTGGACCTTCGCTACCTTCTGCATCACCACCTTCTTCGTGTGGCGCGTGGGTTCGCGCTGGCAGGACAGTCGCCGCTTCGTGCACCAGGTGGAGCAGCAGCTCCCCGAACTGGAACAGCGGCTGATCACCTCCGTCGAATTCGAGACCCTGAAAACGTCCGGCGTTTCGCGCCAACTGCTCGACCGCCTCCTGGCTGACGCCCAGGCTCGTGTCGACGCTCAGCCTTTCCGGGAAGCCGTTTCCCTCCGGCCAGCCGCCCGGGCCCTCTCCGTTGCGGCAGTCGCGATCATCGGGCTCGCGTTCGCCCTGGTTCTCTCCGACGCTTTTCTGGAGGCCAGTCGTCAACTGGCGTGGCCGTGGCGTGTGGCACCCGCCGACGACGCCCGGGCGCTGCCGGTGGCGGTGACGGTGGACCCGGGCGATGTGTCCATGCAGCGCGGCGATGACCTCACCATCGTAGCCACTCTCGATAACGCCACCAGCGATCAGCTACTGCTGTACGTGCAGGACGATCGTTTGAACTGGCGCCAAATCAGCATGCCACCGGACTCACCGACGCCTGGTGACGACGCTGTCGCCGTCGGCGACGCCAGCGTGTTTGCCGCCCAGCTCGATCAGCTGACCCGGGATCTTGTTTACTACGTGGAATATCGCCAGAGCGGGGAGGTGGTGCGCTCGCCCCAGTTCCGGGTCACGCTGTTTGACCTGCCCCGGGTTGAGGGCCTGGAGCTTACCTACGATTTTCCCGAATACACTGGGCTGAAGGCCAAGGTCGAAAACCCGGGCGGCGATGTGGTCGCACCGGAAGGCACCACGATCACAGTTGCCGCTACGCTCAACAAGGCGGTGTCCCAGGCGCGCCTGGTGTTTGACGATGGCGAGAGCATTGCCCTCACTCTGGACGACAAGCGGGCGCAGGGCAGCTTTAAGGTCACCCAGGATGACAACTACCGCATTGAACTGGTCGATGCGAAAGACTACCGCAACAGGAGTCCATCCGAATACTACGTTCGCGCGATTGAGGACCGGCCGCCGGAAATCTCCCTGCGCACTCCCGGGCGAGATCAGCGCGTGATGCCGCTCGAAGAAGTGGTGTTCGAGGTCAAGGCGGAGGATGACTACGGTCTCTCCCAGTTCGAGCTGAACTACAGCGTGGTGGGCGTCGGGGAAAAGACCATCAACTTCCTCGAGCAGGCCGAGGGCGCCGGCCAGAACAAGACTGTGTCGGGCAACACTCTGGTGTACCTGGAGGATCTCAAAGTCCGGCCCGGCGACATCATCAGCTATTCAATTGCGGTGCGGGACAACAATGGTGTGCACGGACCCAGACAGGTGATCTCGGACATCTACTTTCTGGAAGTCATACCGACCGACCATGAATTCAGCCGCGCCCGTTCCGGCGGGGGCGGCGGTGGCGGCGGGGGCGGTGGCGACAGCACCGCCCTGGTCAAAACCCAGAAGGACGTGATCGCCGCCACCTGGAAGCTGCGCAACAGGGAGCACCAGACCGATGAGAAAACCTTCGCGGAAGATGGGCAGATCATTCGCGACTCCCAGGCGGAGGTGGCCCAGCGCGCGCAGATGTCCATTAATCGCCTGACTGAACGCGGCAGCTTCGCGGACGAGAACTACCAGAATGCGGTTACGGCGCTACGCCAGGCGATCAAGGAAATGGAAGCGGCCGTAACCAGTCTCGATCAGTTGGCTCTGGCCGAGGCGCTGGAATCCGAGCAACGTGCGTTGCAGGCGGTTCTGCAGGCGGAAGCCCAGGTGAACAAGACCGAAGTGGCACTGAATCGCAGTCAGGGCGGCGGTGCCGGCGGCCCCGGGCAGGAGCGTGAGGATCTGCGCGAGCTGTTCGAAATGGAAATGGGTGAGCTGGAAAACCGCTACGAACTCCCGCAGCAGCAAGCGGGCCAGCCTGAGCAGGCGCAGAACGAAACCCTCGACAAACTCAAGGAGCTGGCGCGGCGCCAGGAGCGTCTTACCCGCTCCCAACGGGACCTGGCGCGCCGTCAGGAACAGATGGACGAAGAGCAGCGCCGGCGGCAACTGGAAAAACTCCGTCGTGAGCAGGAAGAGCTGCGCCGTCAACTCGCCGACTTGTCGCGCTCCATGCAGCAGCAATCCGACCAGCAAAGCCAGGCGAATCAAAGCAGCGGGGGACAGAGCGGGCAGCAGCAATCCGGGCGGAATCAGCAACAACAGCAGGCCCAACAGCAAACGGACCTACAGCGGGCGCTCGAACAAATGCAGGAAGCCGCCGAAAGTGAATCGCCCAGCACGGCCGCGGCCAAAAGCCAGAAAGCCCTCGACCGTTTACGGCAGCAGGCCGAGCAGATGGACGCTGGTTCCAAACGCTCCCTGGCTCAGTTGCAGGAGTCGGCCAAGGAACGCAGTGAGGAAATCCTGCAGCAGCAACGGCAGCTGCGCCGAATGGTGGAGGAGCGCAGCCGCGAGGAAAGCCTCAGCAACACCCGATCCCAGACCGCCCGTTCCGGCGCCGCCGACGACCTGCTCCAGCAACAGTCGCAGATACGCCAGGGGCTCGATCAACTCGGGCGGGATCTGCGGGATATAGCAACCCGCGCGGGTGAGGACGATCCCCGCGAGGTTCAGGAAGCTCACGACCTGTCCCGCGCGCTGCGGCCAATCCGGGAGAAGATGGACACCAGTAAACAGATTCTTGATCGCGGCATGCTGAACCTGAGCCTGAAGCTCGAGACGGATATCGAAGGCCAACTGAGTGATCTGCAGCGACGGATACAGGGACTGGGAGACGGCCCGGGGGTACCGGGCAGCGATGAACAGAGCGAACAGGTGGCAAATCAGCTGCGGGAGTTGCGCGAAGAGTTGCAGAAACTTCAGCAACAGCTTGGCGGCCAATCCGGCGAGGTTGAGCAACCGGATCAGCTCGCCGAACGACAGGGCGAACGCAGTGGCGCCGGCGGGGCTGAACAAAGCGAGCGCGGCGACCAGAACGATAACGCCCCCGACGATCAAGGCCGTCAGGCAAGCCGCAGCGAAATGGAGCGCTCCCTGGAGCGCAGCCGGGATCTGGCTCGCGGCCTGGCGCAAATGGGCCTGGGCGGGCAAACCTGGGCTGGCAGCGCCCGCTCCATCCGGACCCGGTTGACCCAGCAGGGGCTGGATGAATTTCTCGGTCGGCCTGAACTCCTGCAGGCACTGCTCGAGCCGGTTATCGAACTGGAAAACCAGTTGCGCGTGCAGGCGGAGTTGAATCAGATCGACAACAAGCTGTATTCGGCGCTGGAAGAGGAGATTCCCGAGCAGTACCGAAAGCTGGTGGAAGAGTACTATCGGGTGCTTTCCGAAAGCAAAAACAGCGGCGGCGATAACGCTCCCTGATTGCCGAAGTTTCACGGGGCTGAGTTTTCGATCGCGCTGCAAATTCCATAAACCCTACAGAGCGGGTCCGCTGGGCGGGCAGTTGGAAACAGGCCGACCAGCCGAACAGGAATCGCCCGCGCCTCTTCCGGCACCTACTCGAAAGGTGCAGGGTGAGGCGCGGGACGCCCAAAAATACTAAACAGCCGAACGGTAAATGGTTTGTCACAAGCAATGTCACTGATCCAAAACCACTATCTGCAGGCGATTGCCGATGGGAACTTCTCGTTCGGCATTTCCCTCGGCGTGGCTGGACTGCTCGCTGCAGCCCTGCTGTTGTTGGCGGTTGCGTTGCTATCGTACCGGAAAACCACCCGGCCCCTGTCCCGTTCCTGGAAAACTCTGCTGGTGTCGTTGCGCTATGCCAGCTTGTTGCTGCTCGGGTTCCTGCTGCTGGAGCCGGGCGTGTTGATTTCGGAAGTCACACCCCAGGAGACCTACCTGGCGGTGCTGGTGGACGACTCCCAGAGCATGGGCATCCGCGATCGCGCCCAAACTCCGTCGCGCCATGAACAAAGCGTGGAGCTTCTCTACGGTCGGGAGAACATCGTTGAACGCCTCGGCGAGAAGTTTCAGGTGCGCACCTATCGTTTTTCCGAGATGGCTCAACGGCTGGACGGACCGGAGGCGCTCAGCCAGGCGGGCACGCGCTCGGCCCTCGCCACGGCGGTCAATCAGGTGGCCAATGAACTCGCCAGCTTCCCGCTGGCGGGCATGGTTGTGGTGAGCGACGGTGCTGACAACGGCGATGGGGATCCGCTGGAATCCGTGAAAGCCCTGGCGGAGAAAAGCATTCCCGTGTATTCGGTGGCCGTTGGTGCACCGGAAATCGAAAAAGACCTCAGCATCCACAATGTGAATGCCGCCAAATCCCTGCTGCAGGATTCCGTGTACCAGGTGCAGGTCATTCTGACTCAGCGCGGTTACCAGGGGCAGCGCGCCCGCCTGAGTATCGCCAGCGAGGGCCAGGTCGTGGCCGAGCAAACCGTGACACTCGCCGGGGACGGGGAATCACGCCGCTACACACTTGAGCTGAAGCCCCGCGAAGAGCGCATAGTGGTGTACAACATCAGCGTGGAGGAGAAGCCGGGCGAGATCATCGGTCAGAACAATCACCACCGCTTCTTTGTCGACAACCGCCGCAAGAAGCCTCTGGATGTGCTCTACGTTGAAGGGCAACCGCGCAACGAGTACAAGTTCATCCGTCGCGCCGTGAAGGACGACCGTTCGCTGCGCCTTGCCACCTACCTGCAGACCGGCCCGCGCAAGTTCCTGCGTCAGGGAATCAAATCGCCCCAGGAGTTGAGCGATGGTTTTCCACGTGCTGCCGATGATCTGTTTGCCTACGAAGCAGTGATTCTCGGGAACGTGGATCGAAGCCTTTTCAATGATGGTCAGCTACAGCTCCTCCAGGACTTTGCCGCCAGGCGGGGCGGAGGTCTCATGGTTGTGGGCGGACTCAACGAGGCCTTCGTGGATTCGCCTTTGGCAGACGCACTGCCGGTGGAGGTGATCTATGAGTCGCGACTGCCATCGTTCCTCCAGGGTGGACCACGCCGGGGCGAACATCCCACCGGCGCCGAGTACCATCCCCGCTTGACCCGGGACGGCTGGTTCTCTCCCATTCTGCGCCTGGACTCCGGCGACCGGAAGAACCGGGAACTATGGCAAAAAATGCCCGGGCTGCAGGGGCTTTATGTGTCCGGCCGGGCCAAGCCCGGTGCCACCGTGCTGATGGAACATCCCACACTCTCCTACCGGAGCGCGGCGCTGCCGGTGTTGAGCATTCAACGATACGGCGCCGGTCGCAGCATGGTGCTGGCCACGGCCAGTTCCTGGCGCTGGCAGATGATGATGCCCCATGAGGACGAATCCCACGAACGTATCTGGCGGCAGATGCTGCGTTGGCTCGCTTCAGAGTCCCAGCAGCGCCTCACCACAACGCTCGACCGGGAACACTACAACACCGGCGACCAGGTTCAGGTCAGCGCAAAGCTGCTGGGCCCGGATTTCGAGCCGGATAACAACGGCATCCTCTGGCTCCAGGTCACCGATCCACAGGGCGAGGTAGAAGAGCTGCCCATGGACTGGCAGCTGGAAAAAGAGGGTACCTACACCCAGTCCTTTACCGCGGAGCAGGCGGGTGTCTACGACTTGCAGGTCAAGGTGCCGAGCGAACTGGACAGTGAATTGCAGGCTCAATCGCCGCTGCTGGTAACTGCCTCCCGACGGGAGTTCACTGAAGCGGGAATGGACGCGGGGCTGATGCGGCGATTGGCCACCAGCACCAATGGTCGCTTCTATACCGCCGATACGGTGCATCAGCTGGTCGACGATGTGACCTTCGCGCCCAATGCCTACTCGAAGCTGGAGATGCATTCGTTGTGGGATCAGCCGATTTTCCTGGTATTGCTTGTGCTGTTGGTCTCGCTGGAATGGTTTATTCGACGATATAAGGGTTTGTCATGATTGGCTCGCGCCTGAAAGCGATTGCGGAGCAATGCATGCGCCCGGCTCGGGCGCTCGCAGTTCTGATGGTCATTGCCGCGGTCGCCGCGGTTGCGGATGAAGGGGAGCATTTTCTCAACGCGCCGGGGGCTCAGAAGTACGCCCTGATTCTGGTGGGCGCTGCCGTGGATGAGGAGCGAGCCGGTCAGTTTGGTGAGTGGGCTCTGGCTCTGCGCAAAAGTTTGAATGATGAATTCGGGTATCCGGGCGACCACCTGACCTTGCTGGTGGGAGGAGCGGAAGAGAACGATTTCAATATGGACGGGCCTGCCCGCGCGGAAAGCATCCGGCGGGCCTTTGCCCGCCTGGCCGGGCAGGTGGAGCCCGGCGACCAGCTCAACGTGTTTCTGATTGGCCACGGTACCGGCCGGGGCGATCAGGCCAAATTCAATATCGTCGGCCCTGACCTGACGGGGCCCCAGTTCGCTGAACTGCTGGACACAATCAAAACTCCGAACATCGTGGTGGTGAATACCACCAGCGCCAGCGCGGACTTCAGCAAGGCGCTTGCTGCCAATGGCCGGGTTATCGTGTCTGCCACCCGTTCCCCCGCTGAGCGGTTCGATACCGTGTTCCCGGGCTTTTTCGTGGAGGCATTGCAGGACCACGCGGCGGACCGCGACAAGAACCGGCGCGTTTCCATTCTGGAAGCGTTCAACTACGCAAAAGCACGGGTGGACGAGTACTTCAGAGAACGGGGTACTCTGCCCTCCGAACACGCGACCCTCGACGATAATGGTGACGGCGTCTTCAGCACCCGCCCGGACTCCGTGGGTGACGGCCGGCTGGCCGAGATCGCCTACCTGGATGCAGTGTCCGCGAGCACCACCACATTATCCCCGGAGGCGGCCCGGTTGCGAAGTCACATGAGCAACCTGGAGCGGGATATCTTCCTCTTGCGCGCCAGCAAGTCCGAGCTTGATGAGACGGAATACTGGACGCGCCTGGAACCGCTGCTGATTGAACTGGCAAAAACCACGAGTGAATTCGATGAACTGTCGCAGTAGACTGAAAGTTGCTACAGCCCTGGTGCTTTGTCTCGTCGGGCCGAGCCTCGCGCAGGGTGTCCTGGCGGCAACTCTTAAGGAAGCCGACGGGCTTTTCATGCAAGGGCAGTACGAGCAGGCGGCGGAGCTGTACCAGGACGTGCCGGCGGACGAGCGGGTTGAGGGAATTGTGCGGGCAAGTCGCAGTTACGCGATGGTGGGCGATTACGATCGCGCCCTTGCGGTTTGCCGCGAAGCACTGCAAAACCTGAATTCCGCCGCGCCGGTGGCAACCCAGCTGGCAGAAGTGCTGTTCGCGACCGGGCAGGGAGATGAAGCACTGGACGTGCTGGAGACGGTGGTGGACCGGCAGGATCCCCCTCTGCGCGCCCTGGTCCGCTATGGTGAATATCTGCAGTACCGGGGCCAGCGGGAGGACGCGGGCGCTTACTTTGCTGCGGCGCTGGCGGCCAACGGGACGGGTGCTGACCTCAGCTCCGAAGAGCTCGGCGTGCTGGCGCGGGCTCACTGGCTCAGGGGCAATTACAAAGACGCTAACGACCTGTTCCGTCGCGCCACCCGGATGGACCGCAACAACCTGGAGGCCCAGGTGTGGTGGGGTGAACTGTTTGCGGAAAAGTTCAACGAAGCCGAAGCCATCCAATCCTATCGTACGGTTCTGCAGGCCAACCGCAACTATGTTCCGGCCGTGGTCGGTTACGCTCGCGTCAGTCGGGACCGGCAGTTCCTGGAGCAGGCTCTCTATACCAACCCGCGCTCCGCCGAGGCGTTCGTTGTCTACGCGGAACTGGCCCTGCAGAAAAACCAGTTCAACGAGGCCAAAAGCTATCTGAACGCGGCCCTGCCCATCAACCCCGAATCCCTCGAAGTGATTACACCGCTTGCGGGAATTGCCAAGCTCCATGACCGCGACGAGGAGTTCGAGAAGTGGCGCAAGCGGGCCCAGGCGATTCGCCCCAACGACGGTGCGTTCTACACCCGCATCTCGGAGATGTACGCCCACGACTACCGTTTCCGGGAAGCGGTGGAATTCGCGCGCAAAGCGGTGGAGGTGCAACCGGACCACTGGCAGGCGTACACGGTGTTGGGCACCAACCTGGCGCGTATGGGCCGTGAGGACGAAGGACGCAAACATCTCGAGTTCGCGTTCGAGAAAGACCCCTACAATATCTGGACCTCCAACATTCTCAAGGTCTTCGATACCCTCGACGAGTTCGTGACTCTCAGCAGCGAACACTTCCAGGTCAAGATGAACCGGCAGGACGCACTGATCCTCTGGCCGTACATGGAGACTCTGCTCGAAGAGGCCTGGGACACGATGGTGGAGAAGTACGGCTTTACTCCCGAAACACCCGTATTGATCGAAGTGTTCGACAAGCGGGAAGACTTTGCGGTGCGTTCAGTGGGGCTCCCGGATTTGGGTCCGCTCGTGGGGATCTGCTTCGGGAATCTGATCACCCTCATTTCACCGGACGCGCTGACCGCCAACTGGCAGGAGATTGTCTGGCACGAGTTCGTCCACGTAATCACTTTGCAGATGACGCAGAACCGCATACCCCGCTGGCTTTCCGAGGGTATCTCCGTGTATGAAGAGTTTCAGGGCCGCCCTGAATGGGGGCGCCACCAGGACCTGGACATCGTGCGCGCTCTGAACGAGGGGAAGGTGCTTCCGGTCGAGCGCATGGACGATGCCTTTCTCGAAGCCCGTTCCGACGATGATCTCAGCCTTGCCTATCTGCAGTCCTATCTGGTGGTGGAGTACGTGGTGGCGGAGCACGGCTTTGCAGGCCTGAAGAAACTGATCAAGGGTTACGACAGCCACGCTTCCACGGAAGAGATCATCACCCGGGTATTCTCGCAGGATCTCGGCAGTTTCAACCAAGGGTTCTCCACCTGGCTGCAGAACCGGGTGGCCGAGACCGATGTTTTTGTTCACACAGAGGACAGTGCCGACGAAGGTGCCGGCCACGGCCACGGTGTGCGGAACAATCCCTCGGCAATGCTTGCCGAGCTGTACAACAACGAATCCATCAAGGCGCACATGCAGGACCGGATCAGCAAAGAGCCCCGCGACTTTCAGGCCCAACTTCAACTGGGCATCGTATTGTTCAAGGAAAAGAATTACCGGCTCGCGGAGAAGCATTTGCTGGAGGCCAAAAAGATTCTTCCTCATTACACCGGTTACCCCAGCCCGCCTCAGGTGCTCACCCAGCTTTACCAGGAGCAAGGCAAGGAGGACAAGTACTGGGAAGAAATGAAGTTCATGAGCAAGTATCACCAGCACGACGAAGAGACGCCCCTGAAACTGGCCAAGCGGGCGCGGGAACAGGGTCGCCTTGACGAAGCGGAGTACTACCTGGAGCGGGCCCTTGCCGTCGACCCCTACCAGGTCGCGGTGCACCGGGAGTATGCGCAGCTGGCAGATGCACAGCAAAATCATGAGGCGAGCATCCGCGAATACGAGATCATCAGCCAACTCGATCAGACGGACCCGGTCAGTGCCTATACCCGTCTGGCGGAAGCCTATTTGCGGGGTGGACGGATTTCGGACGCCAGGCAGAACAGCCTGTACGCGCTTGAAATCGCGCCGACCTATCGGCCGGCTCAGAAAGTCTTGCTGGAGGCCTTGCAGGAATGAAGTTCGCGCGCGGTACTCTGATTCGATTCGCTGCAGGGCTGGTGCTGGCCATGTTCCTCGGGCCCGCGCCGGCCCAGGCGCAGTTCGGCGGAGAACCCTTCATCGATCGTGAGGAGTACCCGGAGGACGATCGTCCGGGAGATCCGGAATTCACCTTCGTACGGGGCAAGTACTCCAATTACGGCGGCCAGGGCGCCGGACCCGGACGGGGCTGGTGGGAAACGGACTTCGAGGACTCCGATCGCAACTTCCTGCGCGGTGTGCGCCGCTACACCAATCTGGATGCAAACAGTCACGGCTACAAAGCGGTGGAGCTGACAGATCCGGAGCTTTTTGAGCACAGCTTTCTGTATATCAACATGAAGCGTATTCCCATTAATGTGTCGGGAAGCGGACCCAACTTTTCTCCGGAAGAAGCCGGCGCCCTGCGGGAGTTCATGTTGCGGGGCGGCTTCGTCATGGTGGACGACTTCTGGGGGGAACAGCATTGGGACGACTTTCTGGTGGAACTGGCCAAGATATTCCCGGACCGGGATCTGACGCGGCTGGACATCGACCATCCTCTCTTCCACAGCTTTTTCGATGTGAAGGAAATTCTCCAGGTGCCGGGGCGCTCCGTCACCTGGAACTACAACAGCGGTTTTTATCTGGATGATCCGGACTTTCCCCCTTCGGTACACGCGGTTCTCGACGATGATGGCCGCGTCATGATGGTGGCCAACTTCAACACCGACCTGGGAGACGGCTGGGAGCACACCTTCTACGAACCTTATCCAACACGCTATGTGAACGAAGCCTACAAGCTGGGAATCAACTACATCATCTATTCGCTGAGCCACTAGCCCACGCAACTGGAGCCGAACTATGTCCTACATGAACAAGCCTGATTTTGGCCGCGACGAAGGGATCAGTGACGACCACCTGACCCTGGTCAATCGCATGAAAGAGGGCCGCGATCAATTGCTGGCCGAGTTGCAGAAGGTGATCGTGGGCCAGCAAGGGGTGGTGGACCAGCTACTGATCGCCTTGTTTTCCGGCGGACACTGCCTGATCTCCGGCGTGCCCGGTCTGGCGAAAACACTTTTGATCAAGACAGTGGCCGATGTTCTCAAACTCGACTTCAGGCGCATCCAGTTCACGCCGGACCTGATGCCGGCGGACGTGGTCGGGACGGAAATCGTGCAGGAGGAAGGCGGCCAACGGCGTATGAAATTCGTGAAGGGGCCCATCTTCACCAACATCCTCCTGGCGGACGAGATTAACCGCACGCCACCGAAAACCCAGTCCGCGTTGCTGGAAGCCATGGAAGAGCGCCAGGTAACGGCGGCCGGTGTGACCCATCCCATGGCTCAACCGTTTTTTGTGCTGGCCACCCAGAACCCCATTGAGCTGGAGGGCACCTACCCGCTGCCCGAAGCTCAACTGGACCGGTTTATGTTCAAGCTGATGATCGGCTATCTCCCGGAGGAGGAAGAGATGCAGGTGGTCAGCAACACCACGCAAAAGCACGAGGTGGAGTTCACCCATCCATTAACGGGCCAGGATATTCTGGATTTTCAGCAGGTGGCGCGACAGGTTCCGGCAGCGGAGTCGGTGGTGCGCTACGCGGTGCGTCTGGTGGGTTCCAGCCGGCCTCAGAACGAGAATGCGCCGGATTTCATCAAGGACTGGGTGAGTTGGGGCGCCGGCCTGCGGGCGTCGCAGAATCTGATTCTTGCGGGCAAGGTACGGGCACTTCTGTTGGGCCGGTACAACGTCTCCTACGGTGATATTCAGGCGCTGGCCGAACCGGTCCTGCGCCACCGCATATTGCTGAACTTCCACGCGGAAGCCGAGCGCATCCCGGTGGAGGAGGTCATCAGGCGGCTGGTAGAAGCCGTGCCCGTTCCCAATAGCTGAAGCGGACAAGCTCGTGACTTCGAGTGCTAATTTTATCGACCCCGGCGTCCTCGCCAGTCTGGACAATCTGGAGCTGCGCGCGCGCATCGCGGTGGAAGGTTTTCTAAGCGGTCTGCATCGCAGCCCCCACCGGGGATTCAGCGTGGAATTCACCGATTACCGCCACTACAACCAGGGCGATGACATCCGGCACATTGACTGGAAGCTGTACGGGCGTTCGGACAAGCTCTATATCAAGCAGTTCGAGGATGAGACCAACTCCCGCTGCACGATCCTGCTCGATAGCAGCGCCTCCATGTCGTACGGATCGGCGGAGCTCAGCAAGCTGGAATACGCCCGCACCCTTGCAGCCGCCCTGGCATATTTTGTTATGCGGCAGAAGGACGCCGTCGGGCTGATCACGTTTTCCGACAAAGTGAACCACGTTCTGCCAACACGCTATCGTCAGGGCCACCTGATGCAGATCCTCCGCACCCTGGTGGAGTTGAAGGCCGCGGACAAAACCGACCCGGTGAAACCCCTGTCCGATCTTGCGGCCAACCTGCGCGCCCGGAGCTTCGTCGTCCTGATCAGCGACCTGCTCGAGGGCGAGGAGGAAAGCATCAAACTGCTGCAGCAGATGCGAGCCATGGGGCACGAGGTTATCGTCTTCCATGTGATGGACAATGCGGAACTGAATTTCCCGTTCCAGG
This sequence comes from Gilvimarinus sp. F26214L, assembly GCF_054401055.1. NCBI lineage: Bacteria > Pseudomonadati > Pseudomonadota > Gammaproteobacteria > Cellvibrionales > Cellvibrionaceae > Gilvimarinus > Gilvimarinus sp. F26214L. The sequence goes on from NZ_JBTIYG010000006.1 coordinate 50,339, forward strand.
AGGCCTCGGAATTTGTAGATCTTGAAACCGAAGCGACGTTGCTGACCTCGCCCGGTGCAATTCGTGAGGATTACCTGGACGCGGTGGCGGAATACCGCGAATACTGCCGCAGGCAGTGTCAGTCCCACGGAGTGGATTATTGTCTGCTCAATACCAGCGAGCCCCTGGACAAAGCTCTTGCGGCCTACCTGACGCGTAGAGGCAGAACAGGATGATCCGATTATTCTATAGCGGCGGCAGAAATCCCGGACCGGGATTTCCGGCCAATCGCCCGTGGATACGAATGGGTGGAATAGCATGTCGTTTCTGACCCCTGTCTTCCTGTTTGGCTTGTTGGCGGCCGCCATACCGATTGCTATTCACCTGATTCGGCGGGACAAACCGCCCAGGATCGTCTTCAGTACGCTGCGTTTTTTCCAGCGGACCTCGCGCAAGCAATTCTTTTTTCAAAAAATGCAGCAGTGGCTTTTGCTTCTACTGCGAACCCTGGCAGTCGTGCTGCTGGTCCTGGCCTTCGCACGGCCCTTCTTTGGTCAATCGATATCGAACTGGGCGGAGCTGGCGCCGCGCTCGGTTGCAGTTCTGGTGGATACATCCATGAGCATGGGCTATGGAGACTACCTGGAGCGGGCCAGGAATGCGGCGCGCAATGCATTGGCCGAGCTGAACCCCGGCGATGAGGCCGCCGTGATCTTTTTTTCCGATACGCCAAAGGCAATTCACGGACCCACGAGCGATTTCAGCACATTGCAGGCGGCGATTGACGGACTCGAAGCGCCGGCCTTTGAGAAGACGCGGTATTTTCCCGCATTGCGGGCAGCGGACGAGCTCCTCTCGGGCAGCCGCTTTGAGGATCAGGCGGTGGTTCTTATCTCCGACTTCCAGAACAGCGGAATGACAGGCTTGGACCCGAACTGGAAGCTGCGGCCCGGGGTGACACTGACGACGGAGAGCATCGCAGACAGGGAGAGCAGAAATCTGGCGATCACCGGCCTGAAATCGCCCCCCTACCTTCGGGGCGGCGACGTGGAGGACGAGCTCTACATCCGGGTACGCAGTCTTGGCAGCGTGCGCCAGGAACAGGCGGAGCTGGCGGTAACGATCGACAACAAGGAGCTATGGCGAAAGCGCATCGAGCTGGAAGACCAGTCGGAAACAGTAGTGAAGGTGCCTGTCAGCTTCTCGGGCGAGGGGTCCCACGTGGGGCGGGTTACTGTGAAGGATGAACACTTTTCGCTGGACAACGATTACTGGTTCACAGCCGACGTAGTACCCAGAATTCCTGTCCTGACGGTCAACGGCGACCCTTCTGGAAACTGGTTTGAGGACGAAGCCCACTGGTTTGGGCTGGCAGTCAGCGGCGCTGAAGATTCGCCCTTTTCACTCACCATAGTCGAACAGCAGACACTGGATGCGCCGCGGCTCCAGGATCATCGGGTTGTGGCCCTGCTGAACACGGGCCGCATTACGGCGACCCAGGTTCGGGAGTTGGAGGGTTTCGTTCGCGAGGGCGGCAGCTTGCTGATCGCCCCGGGGAATCGGGTGCAAGCGGCTGCATTCAATCGACTGCTGGCCCGGCTCAGTCCCGCTCAATTGGTGCAGCGGGGCGATCTGACCGGCGACGACTACCTGTTGATCGCCGAGGTGAACAGCCGTCATCCGGTTCTGCGTCCCATTCAGGTGGATTGGGGAGTGCGTTTTACCGGTTACTGGCAGCTAAAGCCGGCGGACAACACGGAAGTACTCATGCGCTTCGATAACGGCGATCCGGCCATGGTGGAGCATTCAGTGGGTGAGGGCCGGGTCCTTCTGCTTGCCTCGAGCCTGGACCTGGAATGGAATAATCTCCCGCTGCAGGGCATGTACCTGCCTTTCATTCACGAAAGCCTCAAATATCTGGCCAACACCCCGGAGAAAAAGCCGTTCTATCTGGTGGGTGAGCAGCTGCCTCCGACCGCCACGCCGGCCGGCAAGCTGCGCAGCCCCCAGGGCGATTCCCTGGCACTGGGGGAAGGGGATGGGGGCTTCCTGCTCCGGGAGCCGGGGATATACAGCCACCGGGACGAGGGGGCCACCACTTACTATGCGGTAAATCGCCCGCTGGAAGAGTCCGACCTTGCGACGTTCGCGCCCGCCGCTCTTGTGGATCAGGTACTGAACCCCGAGACCGGACCTGTTCAGAGCAGCGAAGTCCGCAATCAGCTCATGAAGCTGGAGCTGGAAAAGCCCCAGCGCCTGTGGTGGTGGCTGCTGCTCGTGGTTGCGCTGTTGCTGCTGAGTGAAGGGCTTCTCGCGAATCGTACCTATCGCTGAGCCGCCGCAGCGAATGGCGGTCAGCGGATCTTGTTGGGTTGCCCGGGTTTCGCGCTGTCCTGACGATCCAGGTCACCCACGTCCAGAAAGGGCGATGCATCGATCTTTTCCGCGTCCATCATGTGGGCGACCCGCTGCAGCGCAGAGAGGATCATGTTCTGTTCCCAGTCGGGAAGGTTCTGAAATCGTTCGATGAAGTGGGCTTGCAGCGGCGTGGGGGCCTTGTCCAGCATCTGCTCCCCGCCCGGTGTCAGATAGGCGTAGACCTTGCGCTTGTCCTGTTGCGACCGCTGGCGGTAGACGAGCTCGCGCCTTTCCAGGCGGTCGAGAATACTTGTTACGGTCGCCTGGCTCAGGTTGATGCCCTTCGCCAGCTCCCCAATGGTCACTTCTCCCCGTTCCCGGACAGCCTGCAGCAGCAACAGTTGCGGTGCGGTCAGCCCGGCCGTTTTCACCAGGTGTTTGGAGTGGAGGTCTGCCGCGCGAATGATGCGGCGCAAGGTAATCAACACGTTTTCAATACTATCCATTGGTTTCCACACAGGATCGATCGGTCTGAAGCGACATTATCCCACGGCCTGCGGAATAGTGGCCCGCGGTCATGGTCTTAACGCTCACTCTGCGAGCAGGTTGCGCCCCCCGGGTTCTGACAGTCCGACCGGGGCGTGAGTTGAATCTTAGCCGCCGACTGGGTAATATAACCGGAATATTTAGTGTACTAAAGATTTCGGCGCCGTCAAAAGCGTCTGTCACGGGCTCTCTGGATTTCGCAGGTGGTTTGGTAAGGGCAAACCGCTTGAAATTGCGACTTCTTCACCGTATTTGGCTGGAGAAAGTGCTAAAAGAAATCCATTGAGAACTAAATAATCCAACCGAAAAGAGGACATTTGCCCCTTAATCGTTATGCAGTCAAACACTTCAGAAGTCGAACTGCGTATTCCCACCGCCACAGATGGGCCCGCTTTATCAAAGCTGGTTAGCCTTTGCCCCCCCTTGGATGAAAACTCCCGCTATTGCAACCTGCTGCAGGTCAGTCACTTCGCCGACACCGCCGTAGTCGCGGACCTCGACGGCGAGCTGGTCGGTGCCATTACCGGCTATCTGCGTCCCGGACATCCGGACACCCTGTTTATCTGGCAGGTGGCAGTGCTCTCCAAGATGCGCGGGCAGCGCCTGGCGAAACGTATGGTCATGCACCTGTTGCAACGACCCCAGTGTGCGGATGTGCGCTACATCGAAACAACTGTTACACCCGACAATAAAGCATCGTGGGGCCTGTTCGAAGGCATCGCCCGCGACCTCAATGCTCCTCTGAACAAGTCCGTCCTGTTCGAAAGGAATGCCCACTTCGCGGGCGCGCACGACGACGAAATGCTGTGCCGCATCGGACCGTTCACGACTCCTTCCAGCTGACGAATCAGACTAGACGAATCCAACTTATACGAGACGACTATGAAAATTTTTGACGAGATTGAATCGGAAGTGCAGAGCTATGCCCGTTCGTTCCCCCGCCTGTTCAACAAAGCGCAGGGGGAACTCATGTTCGACGAGGCCGGTAACCGTTACCTGGACTTTCTTGCGGGCGCGGGCACCCTGAACTACGGCCACAATAATCCGATTTTCAAAGAGAAGTTGCTGGAGTATATCCACAACGACGGAATCACACACGGGCTGGATCTGCATACCTCGGCCAAGCAGGATTTTCTGGAAACCTTCAACGAGAAGATCCTCAAGCCCCGCGAGCTGGAATACATGGTTCAGTTCACGGGCCCCACGGGCACCAATGCGGTGGAAGCGGCCATCAAGATCGCCCGTAACGTAAAGGGCCGCGAAAACATCATCTCTTTCACTAACGGCTTCCATGGCGTGACCATCGGATCGCTCGCGGCGACGGGCAACTCTCACCACCGCGGCGCCGCCGGCGTCAGCCTGGCGGGTGTGAGCCGAATGCCCTACGACGGTTATCTTGGCGAGGACATCGACACTACCGCTTACCTGGACAAAGTGCTGAGCGATTCCAGCAGCGGGATCGATCTGCCGGCGGCGGTCATCGTGGAAACCGTACAGGGCGAAGGGGGAATCAACGCAGCGTCTTTCGAATGGCTGCGCAACCTTCAGGAAGTGTGCCGACGACATGACGTTCTGCTGATTGTCGATGATATCCAGGCGGGTTGCGGCCGAACCGGAACCTATTTCAGCTTTGAAGAAGCGAAGATCTACCCGGACATCGTGACCTTGTCCAAATCCCTCGGCGGTTACGGTCTGCCGTTTGCCGTTGTGCTGATGCGTCCGGAGCTGGACCAGTGGCAACCGGGAGAGCACAACGGTACTTTCCGGGGTAACAACTTCGCATTCGTTACAGCGACCGCGGCGATCAACACGTACTGGTCGGATGACAAACTGTCGACCGAAGTGAAGCGCAAGGGTGAATACATTGCCGAGCGCCTGCAGAAGATTGTGGACACCTACGGTGAGGGCAACTTCACCTGTCGCGGACGAGGCATGTTCCAGGGCTTGAATTGCGTAAGCGGTGAACTTGCGGAAAAGATCACCAAGTCAGCATTCAAGCGTAATCTCATCATTGAGACCAGCGGTGCCGAGAACCACGTGGTGAAATGTCTCTGTTCATTGTTGATCAGCGACGAGAACCTCAAAAGCGGCCTGGACATTCTGGAGAAGAGTGTGGCCGAGGTGGTTGCCGGGGTGGACGAGATTCCCGAGGAAAAAACCTATTTCTAAGCCCCGCCTGTGTCTGCGTACATCACCATCTACGCGTAAAGGGGCCGGGCAACACGCCCGGTCCCCAGTTTCTCAGCAAGCAGTCAACTCAGCAATCAAAGCGAAGGTTATGACTCAACAGCAAAATCATACGGTAGAAAAAATCGGCGGCACATCCATGAGCGATTATGCCGCCGTGCGTGACAATATCATCCTGCGTGGGGACAACAGTGCGGACCTCTACAACCGCATCTTTGTGGTCTCGGCCTACGGTGGCATCACCAACATGCTGCTCGAGCACAAAAAGACCGGCGCGCCCGGTGTGTTTGCCCTGTTCGCCAGCGGGGAAGAAGAGAACGACGACTGGCGTCTGGCTCTGGATGACGTGCGCGCGACCATGGAGGAAATCAACGCCTCCATCTTCAGCGACAAGCAGCTGTTGGCAGACGCCAATGCCTTCATTGGCGAACGCCTGGATGAAACAGAGCGCTGCCTGTCCGACCTCCAGCGCATCTGTCAGCATGGTCATTTTGCCCTGCAAGCCCACCTGGATACCGTGCGTGAAATGCTGTCCAGCATCGGCGAGGCACACAGTGCCTGGAATACGGCGCAACTGCTGAAGCAGGACAACATCAATGCCTGTTTCGTGGACCTGACGGGCTGGAAGTCCGAAACGCCCCTCAGCCTTGACGAGCGGATCACGGAAGCTTTCCGCGGGATTGACCTGGAAACACAAATGCCTGTCGCCACCGGCTATGCGCATACGGAGGTGGGCCTCATGTCCGTCTTCGACCGGGGCTACAGTGAAATGACGTTCAGCCGCATCGCGGTGCTCACAGGTGCGCGGGAGGCCATCATCCACAAGGAGTACCACCTCAGCAGCGCGGACCCGAAGCTGGTGGGAGAAGACAATGCCGTGCCGATCGGCCGCACCAACTATGATGTGGCCGACCAGCTCGCCAATCTCGGAATGGAGGCCATCCACCCCCGTGCGGCCAAGGGCTTGCGGGAGAACGAGATCCCGCTGCGGGTGAAGAACACCTTCGAGCCCGACCATCAGGGCACACTGGTGACAGTGGATTACGTCAGCGAAACGCCATGTGTCGAGATCATCGCTGGCCGCAAGGGCATTTATGCGATCGAATGCCACGACCAGAACATGATCGGTGATGTGGCCAGTTATGACCGGGAGCTGTTGGCCGAAGTCAGCCGCTTCAAAGGCCACGTGGTGACCAAGGACCTCAATGCCAATACCATCACCCACTACCTGGGTGCCAACCTGAAGCGGATCAAGCGCATTCGCCAGAACATCGAAGAGAAGTTTCCGGAGGCGAATATCCAGGTGCGGAAGGTTGCGCTGGTGTCCGTGATCGGCAGCGACATGAAGGTTCCTGGTATGCTGTCCAAGACAGTGGGCGCCCTGGCCAAGGCCAATATCAGCATTCTGGCCATGCACCAGTCCATGCGTCAGGTGGATATGCAATTCGTTGTGGACGAGAATGATTACGAAGGTGCGGTAAAGAGCCTGCATTCGGCTCTGGTGGAAGTCCACGATCACGGCGAGGCGATCTGCGCAGCCTGATCCGACGGAGCCCTTGCAATGCGCTCCAACTGATTCTAATAATCACAGATAATTACAGGCGGCCCCTGCGGCCGTCGTCTTTGCTTCGAGGGGACCGATGTTCGATCAAATGGCCCGGCGCCTTGGCCTCAGTGCCAATCCCGCCGTATTCTTCACCGCCGCCGGGCTGGCGGTGCTTTTCGTCGCCCTTGCGATTCCTTTCAATGAGGAATTCGCGGCCTTCTTTGGTGCTACGACGGACTTTACGGTTACCTACTTCGGCTGGTTCTACATCCTCAGCGTGACTGGCCTGCTTCTGTTCCTCATCTGGGTCGCGCTCAGCCGCTACGGCAACATCCGGCTGAGCAAGGACCACGAAGAGCCGGAGTATGGGACGCTGACCTGGTTCGCCATGCTTTTCGCCGCCGGAATCGGGACCATTCTCATGTTCTGGGGTGTGGCCGAGCCCATGTCCCACTTTGCCAACCCACCGCTGGAAGGTGTCGCGCCGGGCTCGGCGGAGGCCGGCGAACTGGCCATGGCGATCGCCCTTTATCACTTTGGTCTGCATACCTGGACCATCTTTACCCTGCCAGCGCTGGCCATCGGCTACTTTGCCTACCGCCAGGGCCTGCCCATGCGAATCAGCAGTGTGTTCTACACGGTACTGGGGGACCGGATCTATGGTCCCATCGGCTGGGCCATCGACATCATCGCCTTGCTGGGTACCGTGTTTGGTGTCGCGGTATCGGTTGGCCTCGGCACGCTGCAAATGAACAGCGGTTTGCACTACCTGTTCGACGTGCCGGTCAATGCAGCGATCCAGATCGTAATCGTCGCCGTCATCACGGTCGTGGCGACCGCGTCGGTCGCGTTGGGGCTCGACCGCGGAATCAAACGGCTCTCCGAGATCAACATTCTGCTTGCACTTGCGATCCTGCTCTTCGTATGGGTTGCAGGTCCCACATTATTTCTCACATCGGGTACGGTTCAGAACATCGGCACCTACGTTCAGAATCTGCCGTGGCTCGCCTTCTGGACGGAAACCTACCAGGGCACACACTGGCAGCGGAGTTGGACCGTGTTCTACTGGGCGTGGACCATTTCCTGGGCGCCGTACGTGGGCATCTTTATCGCGCGGATTTCCAAGGGGCGCACCATCCGCCAGTTTGTAGGGGGAGCCCTGGGCGCGCCCTTGCTGTTCACTGTGCTCTGGTTCTCCATTTTCGGTCTGGCTGCAATCGACCTCGAACTGAATCAGGGTGCGGCTATAGCGGCGCAGGTGCAGGACGATGTGTCGGTTGCGCTGTATACGTTTCTGGAGGAGTTTCCGCTCGCAACGGTGACCACCGCGCTCAGCTTGATCATTATCGTGGTTTTCATCGTTACTTCGGCTGACTCGGCCGCGCTGGTGGTGGACCTGCTATCGCGCCGAGTGGATCAGCCCAGCAAGACCGGGCAGCGGGTGTTCTGGACCATCCTGCTCGGCATCATGGCCGGAACTCTTTTGCTGGGGGGCGGCCTGGATGCCTTGCAGAACGTGATCACAACGCTCGGTTTCCCTTTCTGCGTACTGCTGGTCTTCATGGCCGTGGCGTTGACGCGGGCGTTGCATGCCGATTATCTCGGCTACTCCATGCGCGACCTGGCCGCCGGCAAGACGCCGCACCTCGATCCGATGGGTGCAGATCCCGCCGATGCCCCGGGGGATGACCCCAGGATCGACCCGCCGAAGAAGGCTTCCGGAGAGTAATCACCGCAGCCCGCCGGACCGGGGCCAGTCGGCGCCCGGTCCAATTTACCAGCCCATTTTCCAACCGCTGTTGCAAACGCTCTCGGATCAGGCCGGAGCCGTTGGCGCGGCTCCCGCCCATTGAATTCCGACCGGCAACTCGCTAAGCTGCCCGCTTGGGCGGTATCCCAATAATCCTCTTTAAAAAATAGATGTGGGATAAATCCCACAACGACCTCAGCCCACGTTTGAGGCGCAGCTAACGCCAAGGAGCGAGAAGTTAATGAGTGGTGAATCCACACGCAAAAGCCGGCATATCAACAAGCGGGAACTGTCTATTTCATTCGAGTTTTTTCCCCCGAAAACGGAAAAGATGGAAACCACATTGTGGGACTCGATTCGCCGCCTTGCTCCGCTCCAGCCGGATTTCATCTCCGTCACCTACGGGGCCGGTGGTTCCACACGGGAGCGCACCCATTCAACGGTAACGCGGGTCATTCACGAAACCAGTTTGAAACCTGCCGCGCATCTGACCTGCGTGGGCGCAACCCGGGAAGATGTGGATGACGTGATTCGCGGCTACTGGGAAGCGGGTGTCCGCCACATCGTCGCCCTGCGTGGTGACGCACCGGAAGGTGCCGGGCAGCGTTATCAGCCCCATCCCGGCGGCTATCAGAGCAGCGTCGAGTTGATCGAAGGCATCAAGCGGATTGGTGACTTCGAGGTGTCGGTTTCAGCATACCCGGAGAAGCATCCGGACAGCCCGACCGAGGCTGCGGACCTGGACATGCTTCAGGCAAAGGTGGACGCGGGTGCAACGCGCGCCATTACCCAGTTCTTCTTCGATAACGAGCAATTTTACCGGTATCTCGATAAGGTGCGCGCCCGGGGCATCGACGTGCCCATCCGCCCGGGCATCGTCCCCTTCAATGCCCAGGTGGCGAAGTTCGCGGCAGCCTGCGGGGCGTCGGTTCCGGACTGGTTCGCCCAGCGCTTTGAAGGCCTGGAGAATGACCCGGAGACAGCCAAGCTGGTGTCCGCAGCCACAGTGGTGGAACAGGTCATGGACCTGGTGGATCATGGGATTACCGACTTTCATTTCTATACTCTGAACCGGGCCGACCTGGTTTACGCCATTTGCCACATGCTGGGCCTTCGGGCGCAGGTGTGATCGCGGACGCAACTCAGAATATCTGCCACGAGATTGAATCATGAACAGAGAACAGCGTATCGCCGCTCTGAAAGAAGCGGCAGAGGAACGGATCATCATCCTGGACGGCGGCAAAGGCACCATGGTGCAAAGCTACAAGCTGTCCGAAGCCGATTACCGGGGGGAGCGTTTTGCCGACTGGCATCTGGACGTCAAGGGCAACAATGATCTGTTGGTTCTGACCCGACCGGATGTGATCACGACAATCAACAATGCCTACCTGGCTGCGGGCGCGGACATCATCGAAACCGACACATTCAGCAGTACCCGCATCGCCATGGCCGACTACGAAATGGAAGACCTGGCTTACGAACTGAACGTGGAGGGTGCGCGCATCGCCCGCAAGATCGCCGATGACTGGACGGAGAAAACCCCGGACAAACCGCGACTGGTGGCGGGCTCCATCGGGCCGACCAATCGCACCGCTTCCATCTCACCGGATGTGAACAACCCGGGCTTTCGCGCCGTCACCTTTGATGAGCTGGTCACCGCCTATGCGGAGCAGGTGCGGGGCCTAATCGAAGGCGGCGCTGACATCATTCTTATTGAAACCATCTTTGACACCCTCAACGCCAAAGCAGCCGGCTTTGCCGCAAGGCAGGTGTTCAGAGAGACGGGTATCGAGTTGCCCCTGATGATATCGGGCACCATTACCGACATGTCGGGCCGCAATCTTTCGGGGCAGACTCCAGAGGCGTTCTGGTACTCGGTGCGCCACCTCAAGCCGTTTGCGGTGGGCTTCAACTGCTCCTTCGGCGCCGACCAGCTTCGCCCCGCCATTCAGGATATCGACGCGGTCGCCGACACCTACATCAGCGTCTACCCGAACGCGGGCCTGCCTAACGAAATGGGCGAGTACGACCAGTGTGCCGAAGAGATGGCCGGCAAACTGGAAGCCTGGGCGCGTGACGGCTTGATCAATATGGTGGGGGGCTGCTGCGGCTCCACCCCCCAGCACATCGAAGCGGTCGCCAAAGCTGTGGCGCCCTTTGCGCCGCGAAAAATCCCGGAAGTCCCGGTAAAAACGCGTCTGTCGGGACTTGAGCCATTCGTGTTCGGAGCGTGAGACCCCCGCGTCCAATAACACCAACTTAACAAGAGAACCATTCCCAATGTCCAACAACGCCGCACAATCGTTCATCAACGTCGGAGAGCGCACCAACGTTACGGGTTCGGCGCGCTTTCGCAAGCTGATCGAGGCCGACGACTACACCACTGCCGTGGAGGTGGCCCGCCAGCAGGTGGAGAACGGCGCCCAGGTTATCGATGTGAACATGGATGAGGGCATGCTGGACAGTGAGAAGGCCATGGTGACCTTTCTCAATCTGCTGGCAGCCGAGCCGGACATCGCCCGTGTGCCGGTGATGATCGACTCGTCCAAGTGGCATGTGATCGAAGCCGGACTCAAGTGTGTGCAGGGCAAGGCCATCGTCAACTCCATCTCCCTGAAGGAAGGCGAGGAGCAGTTCTTCGAGCAGGCCCGTCTGGTTCGCGACTACGGCGCCGCTGTGGTTGTGATGGCTTTTGACGAAAACGGCCAGGCGGATACGGAAGACCGAAAGGTGGAAATCTGTACCCGTGCCTACCGGCTGCTGAGTGAACAGATCGGATTCCCGCCGGAAGATATTATTTTCGATCCGAACGTTTTTGCCGTAGCCACCGGGATCGAAGAGCACAACAATTACGCACTTGATTTCATCAACGCCACACGCCGCATCAAGCAAAGCCTGCCTCACGTTCATATCTCCGGCGGCATCTCCAACCTGTCCTTCTCCTTCCGCGGAAACAACTATGTCCGCGAGGCCATGCACTCGGTGTTCCTGTATCACGCCATCAAGGCGGGCATGGACATGGGTATCGTCAACGCCGGTGCGCTGCTGGTTTACGACGACATCGAAGCGGACCTGCGTGAACTGGTCGAGGACGTAATCCTCAATCGCCGGGAAGACGCCACCGACCGGTTGCTGGAAGCGGCAGAGGCCTATCGCTCCCAGACCACCGCCACCAAAGAGCAGGACCTGTCCTGGCGGGAGAAGGACGTTCAGGACCGCATCACACATGCCCTGGTTCACGGCATTGACCAGTTCATCGTGGAGGATACGGAGGAAGCTCGCCAGCGGGCCGATCGCCCCCTTCACGTGATCGAAGGTCCGCTCATGGACGGCATGAATGTGGTGGGCGACCTGTTCGGGGAAGGGAAGATGTTTCTCCCGCAGGTGGTGAAGTCGGCCCGGGTGATGAAGAAGGCCGTGGCCCATCTGATGCCCTACATGGAGGAAGAGAAGGTTCGCATGGGGCTGGCTGACGCGCCCGCCGCGGGCAAGGTGGTGATGGCTACCGTAAAAGGGGACGTGCATGACATCGGCAAGAACATCGTCGGGGTGGTGCTGCAGTGCAACAACTATGAAGTGATCGATCTCGGCGTCATGGTCCCTGCCCAGAAAATTCTCGAGACGGCCATTGAGCAAAAGGCTGACGTGATCGGCCTCTCGGGTCTGATTACGCCCAGCCTCGATGAAATGGTTAACGTTGCCCGGGAAATGCAGCGCCAGGACTTCAAGGTTCCGCTGCTGATTGGGGGCGCCACCACGAGCCAGATCCATACGGCGGTGAAGATCAACCCGCACTATGGCAACGACCAGGCCATTTACGTAAAGGACGCGAGCCGCGCCGTAGGTGTGGTTTCCAAACTCCTGTCGGAAGACGCGGACGCGTTCAAGCGCGAAACCCGCGAGGCCTACGAGAAGCTCGCCGATGAGCACGCCCGTGGCCGTGGGCAGCGTAACAATCTGTCGCTGATCGACGCGCGCGCCAATGGTCCCCATTTTGAGTGGGACAAGTACGAGCCTCCGGTTCCCCGCGAGTTGGGCTTGCAGGTCTACAATAATCTGGACCTCAACCTTCTGGTGGAGCGCATCGATTGGACCCCGTTCTTTGCCACCTGGGGCATCGCGGGCAAGTATCCGCGTATCTTCAACGATGCGAAAAAGGGCGAAGCGGCAAAATCCCTCTACGCAGACGCGCAAAAGATGCTGGAGCAGCTGGTGGCGGAGAAGTGGCTCACCGCCAGTGGTGTGGCGGGAATCTGGCCGGCCAACTCTCAGGGCGACGACATTCTGGTGTATGGTGATGAAGACCGCGAGCAGGTTGTGGCCCGTTTCTACACCCTTCGCCAGCAAACCCGACGGCCCGCCGGTAAAGCCAACCTGGCGCTGTCGGACTACATTGCCCCGGTGGACTCGGGGCGGCGCGACTATATCGGCGGCTTTGCGGTCACCGCGGGGCTGGGGGAGGAGGAGAAAGCAGCCTTCTTTGACAGCTGCAACGATGACTACGCAAAGATCATGGTCACTGCATTGGCGGACCGGCTCGCGGAAGCCTTTGCCGAATACCTGCACGAGAAGGTCCGCAAGGAAATCTGGGGCTTCGCATCAGCCGAAAGCCTCAGCAATCAGGACCTGATCGCCGAGAAGTACCAGGGCATCCGCCCCGCACCGGGTTATCCGTCGCAACCGGACCACACCGAAAAGGGCACATTGTTCCAGCTCCTGGACGCCGAAAACCGAACCGGGATCAAGCTCACCGAGAGCTTCGCTATGTGGCCCGGCGCTTCCGTGTCCGGTCTGTACTTCTCCCATCCGGAATCCCAGTACTTCGGCCTTGGCAAAATCGACCGCGACCAGCTCGCCGACTATGCCGAGCGCAAGGGCTGGGACCTGGAAACCGCGGAGCGCTGGCTCGGCCCCAACCTCAATAGCGGCGTTTAAGGGGGCGGGCGCGCCAGAAGCCGGACGGACGGCCCGGTGCCATTCGGGCCGACGGATTGACCGGTCGGTGCGGTCCGCCCTTCGCGGGATTACCCGTCCAGGTGAAGATCGCGAATAGTTGCGGTACTATCGGAGGCCGCCGTCGCAAGCAGTCGAGTGACCGCCGGGCCCTGGCCCGACCGCCACCCAGAGCAGGCCTCCTTTTAAGAATAAAAATGGGACCGCTTCCGATGTCTATACACGACGACCTCCTCGAGATGGAGCCCGAAGTTCGCACCGATCACCTGCGGCTGGGCATCCTGGACGACATGATCAGCTATCAACTGCGCAGAGCCCAGTTGCGGGTTTTCCACAGTTTTACCGAGCACCTGGAAGACGCCAAAGTCACCCCCGGCCAGCTGGCGCTGCTGATCAAGATCAGCAACAATCCCGCAATCAGCCAGACCGCCCTTGCGCGGGCCAATGGGATCGAACGCTCGACACTCGGCGAGATTGTGGACCGCTTCGAAAAGCGTGGCTGGGTTGTACGGCGCAAACACAGTACCGACCGCCGGGCCTATGCATTGCACCTGACAACCGAAGGGGCCCTGCTGGTAGACGCGCTGGTGCCCTCGGTCATGGACCACGAAACCGAGTTGACCCGCGGTTGGCCTGAGGGAGACCGGTCCACGCTATTGCGCCTTCTGCGTCGCCTGGCAGCACCCTGAGCGGGTGGACGCCGGACCTCCCAGGGCGGTCAACATCCATTGCGCGATTGCGCGCCCCACAGGACCATACAATGCGTTATGTTTTTGATCCTCCTGTACGCCCCTCGGTTGGCGTGCAGGGCCTGGAAGCCCGGTTTCCGGTTCATCGAATCTATTGTGTGGGCCGCAACTATGCGGCTCACGCGCGGGAGATGGGCCAGGATCCAGAGCGGGATCCACCGTTCTTTTTCACCAAGCCGGCCGACGCGATTGTCACTGATTACCACTCCGCACCCTATCCGCCCAAGTGCGCGGATCTTCATCACGAGGTGGAACTGGTGGTGGCCATCGGCCGTGGCGGACAGGACATCGCGGTGGAGTCCGCTGAGCAGCACATCTACGGCTACGGCGTCGGCGTCGACCTGACCCGCCGTGACCTGCAAACGGCGGCGCGAAAAAAAGGGCAGCCCTGGGACGCCTCCAAAGGCTTCGACAGTTCCGCGCCTGTATCGCGTATCACGCCGGTGGAGGTATGTGGACACCTGCGCACCGGAACGATAGCCCTTGCGGTCAATGGAGAGACCCGCCAGAAAGCGGATATCGGGGATCTGATCTGGTCAGTTCCGGAGGTTATCGCGCAGCTCTCCGGTCTGTTCCAGTTACAGCCCGGGGACCTGATTTTTACCGGAACTCCAGCCGGCGTTGCCGCTCTGAAACCTGGCGATCGAGTGGAAGCGCGGATTGACGGGCTCCAGGACTTGAGAGTAACTATCAGCTAGCAGCGCTTTTTGAACTTAAGCTCAACCCAGGGAATAAAAAGGCTCGCGCGACGTTCCAAAAAGCCATTAGCGCGCGGTGACGCAGCCATTAGCGCGAGGCGACCAAAAGCCATTAGCGGCCATCGATAGAGCATCCAATAGCAGCAACCGATTAGCGATTATCCGCCACAGGGATTGCTGCCATCGGTCGAACAGGCTCATTGCGACTGTCATCGATGGTTGCCACGCCGGTGCAGGACGGATCGGTTAGGTTCTTTGGGTTGAACCGAGACCGCTGCATAGAGCCTCACAGTCTTAGCCGCGAATGGATCTAATGCGAAGCTAGTATTCCAATTTTCCTTAAAAGAGCTTAAATTTTTTCGGGAGTCGCACGTACTGAATCAATCGCAGACATCTCAGTGTAGCTCAGGCGGCACCGGCCCCAACGAAACGGTTGTAAAAGCACAGCTCAGCATGCATGCTGATGGGCAACAATAATAATCACTACCTCCTGTCGCTAAGAGCGGCAGGTAATTTGGGCGACATCATTTCCACGCATCGCCATTCTCGAAGCACGACTGAACGCGATTCAGGTGCGAAGGCAGCTGTACTTATCTCACAATAACTCTTTGCTGCGCGAGGACCGTGTGTCCTTGCCCGCGAAGACGCGGGATGGGAGAGAAACGCCATGTCAGGCCCCTCTGCGAGTTATAGAGGAAGTTCCGATACGGATTCCGGTCGTAGCGCTGCCGCAAGTGACAACGGCAGCTATCGCGCCAGCTTGCCGCAATCCGAAGCGGAAGGCGAACCCGGGCCGGCTTTTCAACAGTCGGCAGAGACCCTCGAAGCGGTCAGCGACCAACTGAGCCGAAACCTGCGCGAGCTGGCGCAGACCTACCTCCGGCTCGAAGGCGTTGTCGGTGGCGCGGAAGCGAGCCTGATGTTCGTGGGCCTGGATCTGCAACTGCAACGTTTTACCGACAGGCTTGCCCACCTTCTTTCTCTGAGCGATGAGGACCGGGGCCGGCCGCTGGCCGACCTGGCCGGAAAGCTGAATTTTCCAGACCTCGAAGCCTGCGCGAAGGAGGTGCTGACAACCGGGATCGCCAGGGAGCAGGAGGTCCAGATAACCACGGACGGGTGGTATCTTTTGAAAATGCACCCGGACATGAGCATGGGCGATGCCCCTGTCGGCCTTACCATCAGTGTCACGGATATCAGCCACGCGAAGCGGACGGAACCGCCCACCACACGTGCCCAGCGCTATGCGGAGAAGATTTTCGACACCTTGCAGGAGCCGGTCATTCTGCTTGCCGCAAACCTTGAGGTGGTATCCGCCAACCCCGCTTTCTACCGCATCTTCCAGTTGCAGCCGCACCAAACCCAGGGGAAACCCATCTACGAACTGGGTGATGGCCAGTGGGATTTTGCGCTGCTGCGCGATCTGCTGGAGCGGGTTCTTCCGAACAACGAAAGTTTCGAGGGCTTCGAACTCACCCACACCTTCCCGGGCATTGGGGAACGAACGTTGCTCCTCAACTTCTGCCGTCTGGACGAGGAGCAGCTCATACTGCTGACTGCCCACGATGTGACACTGCATCGGCAGATCGAGCGGTTGCGCCAGCGGGAAAGCTCACTCCTTGAGGAGGTTGACGTTCGACGTCGGCTTCAGGAGATGGCCGCTGCGGTGCTTCAATCCGGAACGATGGACGAAATGTTTCAGTTCACCCTGGATGCGGCGAGCGAGATATCCGGGGCTGACTTCTGCGTTCTTCAAGTGGTCGGTGACGATGCCGAGCTGGAACTGGCGGCGCAGACCGGGCTACCTGAAGACCAGCTGCGCGAGTTCCTTGATCTGGCTTCGGACAGTGACATCGTTTCCTTTCGCGCCTTCCACGAGCGACACAGAGTCATGGTTGAGGATCTGGCGGACAGTGACCTCGAGAAGCTGTACTCGCTGGCGCGGCAAATGGGCGTGCGGGCGATCCAGTCCACCCCGCTGGTTGGGCGAAGCGGCAAACTCCTCGGCGTTCTTTCCTCCCTCTATCGTCAGCCCCGGTATTTCTCTGTGCGCGATGAGTACCTGCTGGATTTGCTGGCTCTGGAGATTGCCGATCTCTGTGAATGGGTCAAGACAGAGAAGCGACTGCGGCAAAGCGAAACACGCTTGCGTGCCCAGTCCGAGCAACTCCTTGCCAACGATCGACAGAAGAACCAGTTCCTCGGCTTGCTCGGCCACGAACTGCGCAATCCACTGACCGTCATGCGTAACGCGCTCCAGACCCTTGTGGCCGAAGAGCAGGCTCATGCCGAGGAGCCGAAGATCAGCGAAGCACTGGCGCTTCTTGAGCGGCAGAGTCGTCACATGACACACCTGGTCAATGATCTGCTGGATATTACTCGCATCAACAATGGCAAGGTGGTCCTGAAAAGGGAGCGGGTTTCGCTGCCCCGCTGCCTCGAAGAAGTGATTGCAGCCCACCGGAGCACTCTCGCGGTCAGGGAACTGCACTACACGGTGGAAGGGCCGCGAGAGCCGATCTTTCTCGATGCGGACTCCGCTCGTCTGTTCCAGGTCCTGGACAACCTGCTCACCAACTCCATCAAGTTCACCCAGCCAGGCGGGCACATTCGATTGGCGATGACGCGTGAGGGAGCGGAAGCGATAATCAGAATCAAGGACACGGGCATCGGCATTCCGCCCGAATCTCTCGACAGTCTTTTCGATCCGTTTACCCAGGTTGACAACAATCTGGCCTGTCACGGCCTGGGCCTTGGCCTCAGTCTCGTGAAAAGCCTCGTAGACCTCCACGGGGGGGAAATCACTGCGTACAGCGAAGGTGAAGATCAGGGCAGCGAGTTTGTGATTCACTGGCCCTTGCACAAACAGCAAAGTGAACCGGAGGCGGACGCGGCACCCCCGATCTTGCGCGCCATGGACGCCACGCAAAGTTTGCGGATACTGGTAGTGGACGACATCGCCGATATCGCGGACTCGTTTGCCAGGGTGCTGGAAGCCGGCGGGCACGAAGTTCTGGTGGCCTACGACGCGGAGCAGGGGCTTCGCCTCGCGAAGGAGTGCCGGCCCTCGGTGGCGTTTCTTGATTTGATCATGCCGGAAACCGACGGCTACCAGTTGGCCCGCCAGCTTCGCGAACATTTTTCGCCGGATGAGCTGACGCTGGTTGTGGTGAGCGGTTACGGCCAGGGTGAGCACCTGGAAAAAAGTCGTCGGGCGGGTGTCGATCACCACCTGCTCAAGCCCATCGAGGTTCAGCAGGTTTATTCGATACTGGAGTCGCTGCCGCCCCGCCGGGAAGACGCCTGACGGCTATTTCTGATGGGGGCGCATTCGCCATCTTTCCGCTCGCTCGATAGAGCAATGCATTCCTTAAGGCTCACGGTTCTGGCACAATCCCGGCGGTCGATTGTAGCTGTCCGGGAGACGATGTGACTATTGATTGGAGACAAACACCTGCCGCCATCTGGCGCGCCCGGCGCGCAAGCCTGCGCCCTGTAAGGGACCTGGATCCTATCCGGCTTGATCAGTTGCTCGGCATCGACGCGCAGAAAGAGCGGATTGTCCATAACACCGAGAGATTTCTGCGGGGCCAGAGCGCCAACAATGCGCTTCTCTGGGGCTCGCGGGGTACCGGGAAGTCGAGCCTGGTGAAAGCCTTGCTCAACCGCTATTTCGAGGAAGGCTTGCGGATCATCGAGGTGGACAAGGACGATCTGGTGGACCTTCCCGAGATTGTCGACGAAATACGGGAACTGTCCCAACGCTTTGTAATCTTCTGCGACGATCTGTCGTTCTCGGAAGGGGAGAACAGTTACAAGGCCATGAAAAGTGTTCTCGAGGGTTCGATCGAACGGCCGCCCGAGAACGTCGTCATCTACGCAACTTCCAACCGTCGGCACCTGATGCCAGAATCCCGCGGCGACAACAACGTGACCGAGATTGTGGCGGGTGAGTTGCATTACGGCGATGCCGTCGAGGAAAAACTGTCACTGGCCGATCGGTTCGGGCTTTGGCTGTCCTTCTATCCAATCAACTGGGAGGAGTACTTTCAGTTGGTGGACAGCTATTTCGAGGACTATTCCGGCGACAGAAAGTCACTCCACGAGGCAGCACGTCAGTTCGCCTTGTTGCGGGCAAGCCATAGT
Organism: Gilvimarinus sp. F26214L; assembly: GCF_054401055.1. Classification (NCBI taxonomy): domain Bacteria; kingdom Pseudomonadati; phylum Pseudomonadota; class Gammaproteobacteria; order Cellvibrionales; family Cellvibrionaceae; genus Gilvimarinus; species Gilvimarinus sp. F26214L. The sequence continues at coordinate 69,251 of NZ_JBTIYG010000006.1, forward strand.
GGCCGCACGGCCAAGCAGTTTTATCTGAGTCGGAAGGGCGAGCAGTTGTAGGCCCTCCTGAGCCCCGTTTTCCCGCCAACACCGATCCCCATCTGTCGGTACTCGCTGTGCAGGCTGTTCCCCGGCGGCAAAAGATTGGATGTGACTCATACATTCAGGTAATATTGAGCGCCATCAAGGGGAGCTGCCGCAGTCCGTTTTGTGCCCGTGGTTTTGCCTCACGCCGCCTGAAGGGAGTCTCCTGTGCGGGGACTTGCTCGAAGGAGACACTCGAAAGAATGCGTCGGGCGGGAGCCGCACCCGAATCGCTCCCAGGTCGCTCGTCGTAGTGTCGGTGCATGGAGGCGACTGAAAAGGAAGATTTCCCGGCTCAGCGACCGGGGCAGTATTGGCACGTCCGCGACAGGATAGTGAAACAGATTTCGATATGCAGAAAAGTCTGGCCGCGGCCGAGCTCATCAATACCTTCCAGGAACTTTTTACCGACCTTGAGCACGAGCAGGTCGTCGAGCGCCTGCTCCGCCTGGTGATGGCGGATTCCCGCATCTCCCGTGCAGTTCTCCTCATCCCTCATGAAGATCAGATTCGAATCGAAGCCGTCGCGCAGTCATCGGCAAAGGCTGTTCTGCCGCGCGTCAACTTCACCAAACTGCAAAACATTCCTCACGACCTGATTCGCCAGTCGATAGACAGCGGCCAATCCATGACCGCGGTGGCGCAGGGCGTGGCACAGCCCTGTGCGGCTGGGACTGCCTCGATTCACTTGCACCCTGTAGCGATACTTGGTGAAGTGGTCGCGCTTTACTACCTTGAATCGGGCAGGGGTTCGGACATTCTTGCTGCCACTGTGGGAGCGCTGGCGCCTGTGTGGACGTTCAGCGCGTACCTGTTTCGCAATGCGCAGGAGTTACGCCGGTATCAGCGGCAAAGCGAAGAGTACAGCCGCGCAGAGCAGGCTTTATGGGCCAGCGACCTGTTTCTCCACTCCATGCTGAACAGCTCGCCCGCACTGATTTCGATAAAGGATCTGAACGGGAACGTAATGCTCGCCAGCGATCATTACAAAGAGCTTGCGGAGTTGAGCGAGGCAAGCGGTCGCAGCGATGTTTTTGACATATATCCCATGGAGATTGCCCAATCCCTGTGGGATAGCGATTTTGAATCCAGCAAGGCTGCGCAGGTCATCGAGTCTGAACTGGAAGTTCGCCACAAGGATGGAACACTGCACACCTACCTGATGCTGAAATTTCCCTTGCGGGACGAAGAGGGCCAGATCTTCAGTGTTTGCAGCATCTGCACGGATATCACCGAGCGGAAGATGGCGGAGGATGCAGTACGCGAGCAGCAGTCTCGCCTGAACTTCATGGCCTTCCACGACGTTCTGACAGGGCTTCCCAATCGCTCCTTATTTTATGATCGGCTCAACCACGGCTTGTGCCGGGCGCAGCGCAACGGTGGCAAGCTTGCGTTGATGATGATTGACGTGGACCGTTTCAAAAGCGTCAACGACACCCTGGGGCGGAATGCGGGCGATCAGTTTCTGAAGGCTGTCGCGCGCAAGGTGGCAGGCACATTGCGCAAAATGGACACGGTCGCCCGAATCGGGGGTGACGAGTTCATCGTGATTCTCGAGGGAATCAAGGACGTCGCCGACGCGCGGCAGGTTGCCAACAAGCTGTTGCGACAACTTGCACAACCGAGTGTTATCGACAATGAGATGGTTCAGACGTCCGCAAGCATTGGTATCAGCGTTTTCCCTCAGGATGGCAACGCTGCGGATGAACTGTTGAAACGCGCCGACATTGCCATGCACAAAGCCAAGGAGAGCGGCAAGAACAACTATCTTTACTATACCGAAGGAATGGACTCGTCGGCGGTTAAGTTCCTCGTGGTGGAAAAAGATCTTCGCACCGCCATCGAGGAGGGCCAGCTTTGTCTGTATTACCAGCCGCAGGTGGACTTGCAAACCGGTGATCTGGTTGGCGTGGAAGCACTGGTGCGCTGGAACCACCCGGAACGGGGCCTGATTGCGCCGTCCCATTTCATTCCACTGGCAGAGGAAACCGGCCTGATCGTTCCCTTGGGCGAATGGTTGTTGCGCGAGGCCGGTGCACAGCAAAAGCGCTGGATGGAATCGGGAAAGTACGTGGGCAAGATCGCCGTTAATCTGTCACCCCGGCAACTCAGGCAGCGCAATTTTGTAGAACGCCTCGGGGAGATACTGGAAGAAATTGATCTGCCGCCTAAATACCTGGAGCTGGAGATCACCGAGACCTCCGCGATGGAGCATGCGGGTGAAACCGTGAGCATGCTCACACAGCTCAATCAGATGGGGCTGTCGCTCGCCATCGACGACTTCGGAACCGGCTACTCTTCTCTCGCCTACCTCAAGCGTTTTCCCATTCAGAAGCTGAAAATCGATCGCAGCTTCATTCACGACATTCACACGGATCAGAACGACGCTTCCATCGCCAACTCGATCATCGGTCTTGCCCACAACATGCAACTGAATGTTGTGGCTGAAGGCGTTGAGAATGAGCTCCAGGCGAGCTGGCTGCGCAAGCGGGGCTGCGATCAGGCGCAGGGTTATCTCTATGCGCAGCCCATCCCGCCAGAGAAACTGGAGCGCTTTTTCACATCGGGAGTGGCGTCTTTCAAGGAGCGGCAGGTGGAGCCGGAGCTGCCCTTCTAGCCGATTGTCGACCGTGGCCGGTTAACCCGCTAATCAGGATTTCAGGGCCAGGGTTTCGGTTGGGCGGGTGAGCGGGAAAACGCCCGACAGATTCAAGACGATCTCCAGGCAACCCTCCCAGGGGTCAGAGTCATGCATTCCCTTCGTCGCCCGGTCCACCTGGCCCGCCTTGCGCAGGAGCAGGTTGAGTTGTGCGGGCTTCAGACGCGCAAGCGCATTCTTTACTAAAGGTTGGCGCTTGTCCCAGACGCCGTATTGGCGTGCGACGCTCTGGAACGGTTTGCCTGCCGCCACCGCTTCGCTCAGTTGCAGCAAGGTGCGCAGCTCCCGACTCAGCGCCCAGAGTACCGCCAGGACTTCCGTTCCCTCGGATTTCAGGCCGTTGAGGGTTTTTACCGCACCGCGAGCATCCCCGTGCAGGGCCTTGTCCACCAGACTGTAAACGTCGTAGCGGGCACTGTCCGCTACCGCGTGGGCCATGGTGCCGGCGTCCACGCGGCCCTCATCGGCAAGCAATTTGAGTTTTTCCAGCTCCTGGGCGGCGGCCAGAAGGTTGCCTTCCACTCGCGAGGCGAGAATATCCACCGCTTCGTCGCTCACTTGGATCTCCAGGCGTTTGGCACGCTCGCGAATCCAGCGGGGTAGTTGCCCTGGGTTGACGGGCCAGACGGGAATAAAACGACCCGCGCCTTCGACAGTCTTGAACCACTTGGCGCTTTGTACGTTGCGTTCGAATTTGGGAGCAACGATCAGGAGGAGGTTGTCGGCGGGTGGGGCGCCGGCGTATTCCACCAAAGCTTTGCGGCCCTTGTCGGAAAGTTTTCCGGTCAGGCGAACCTCGATGATTTTGCGGCTTCCGAACAGGGACAGGCTCTGCCCGGAGTGGTGGAGCTGATTCCAGTCGAAGTTGTAATCGGCGTGGTACAGCTCCCTCTCGTCGAAGCCCTGCTCCCGCGCCGCCTGGCGGATCCGGTCGCAGCACTCCTGCACCACCAGGTGTTCATCGCCGCTGACTACATAGATGGGGGCGAGGCCTTTGTTCAGGTCGCCGGTCAGCTGTTCGATTGAGAGCTTGGCCATTGAGTTATCTGACTACGGGGCTTCTGTGGCCGGTGCGGGCGCCTTGGCTGATGGATCACCCACATCCAGGAACCGCAGCCGGCGAATAATCTGCTGGGCCGTTTCGCGGCGCATCTCCTCCTGGATCAGCCGCTCCTCTTCCTCCTTTCCGAGCACGTTGTCCTGGTCGTACTCGTAGGAGCGGATCAGGGAGATTCGATCAGCGGGAAGCAGGGTGTTGCCCTGGCCGTCTTCAATGCTGAACTCCGTTTCGGCGATCAGCTCATATTCGGTCACCAGGGTGTTGTCTCCGACCGCAACCACGCGGCGCTCCTCATCGTAAGCAAGGAGGTTGATGACCAGCTGCGCCGCGCTCTCCTGCTCTGCAACCGTGACATTGTTGGCGGTCAGCAGGTCCCGCAAGCTGCTGGCCAGGCGCTGGCTGTCACCGCCCTCGTTCACATACAGCGTTTCCAGGCCGGCAGGCATCGCCACCGTCCCGCGCAGGCGCCAGCCGCAGGCGCTGACCAGGGCCAGCGCGAGAACGATAACAAGGGCCCTGCGCATCATCGGGGCTTCACAACGATGTTGACCAGCTTGCCAGGCACCGCGATCACTTTCACGACCTCCATGCCCTCCAGGTACTTCTGCACCCGGGAGTCGGCCTTCGCTGCGGCTTCCATGGCCGCCTTGTCCGCATCCGCCGGTACATCCAGTTGGGCGCGTACCTTGCCGTTCACCTGGGCGGCGATCTGGATCTCGGACCGGGCCAGAGCGGCTTCATCCACCTGCGGCCAGAGGGCGTCGATGATCGCACCTGCCTCCCCCATGTAGTGCCAGAGCTTGTGACTGATGTGGGGCACGATGGGCGCAAGCAACTGGATCGCGGCGAGCAACGCTTCGCGCTCCACCCCCAGATTGGCCGGCGTGGAGCGGTCCGCGAGGCGGTTGACCTCGTTGAGCAGCTCCATCACCGCGGCGATGGCGGTGTTGAAGGTTTGCCGGCGACCGAAATCGTCGCTTACCTTGGCGATGGTCTCGTGGGTTTTGCGGCGCAGGTCGACCTGTTGCTTGTCCAGCGAGCCCGGGTCAAAGGGGCCGGGAGTTCCGGCTTCCAGGTGGCCGTGCACCGTCTTCCACAGCTTGCGCAGGAAGCGGTAGCTGCCTTCCACGGCACTGTCGGTCCACTCCAGACTCTGGTCCGGCGGTGAGGTGAACATGGTGTACAGGCGCACCGTGTCCGCTCCGAACTTCTCCACGATCTCCTGGGGATCGATGCCATTGTTCTTGGACTTGGACATCTTCACGGTGCCGCCGATGTGCAACTCCTCGCCACTGGCCCGGTGTACCGCCTTGATCACCTTGCCCTTGCTGTCCTTCTCGAAATCCACATCCTTGGGGTTGATCCATTCCCGGGTGCCGTTTTCGTTCAGGCGATAGAACGAATGGGCCAGGACCATGCCCTGACAAAGCAGGCGTTTGAAGGGCTCGTCGCAGCTCACCAAGCCCTCGTCGCGCATCAGCTTGTGGAAGAAGCGGGCGTAAAGGAGGTGGAGGATGGCGTGCTCGATGCCCCCGACGTACTGGTCCACTGGCAGCCAGTAATCCGCCGCGGCCTTGTCCAGCATGCCTTCCGTGTACTGGGGGCAGGTGAAGCGGGCGTAATACCAGGAGGACTCCATAAAGGTGTCGAAGGTGTCGGTTTCCCGCACTGCGGGCTGGCCGTTGATCTCGGTCTGTCGCCAGCCCTCATCTTTTTTGATCGGTGACTGGACACCGTCCATGACCACGTCTTCGGGCAGCAGCACCGGCAGGCGGTCCGCCGGGACGGGAATCTCCTGACCATCGTTCAGATAGAGCATGGGAATGGGTGCGCCCCAGTAGCGCTGACGGGAGACGCCCCAGTCCCGAAGACGGTAGTTAGTGGTCACTTTTCCGCGCCCGTCGGCTTCCAGCCGCCGGGCAATCGCATCAAACGCCTTCTTGAAGTTCAGGCCGTCGAACTCACCGGAATTGATCAGCACGCCTTTCTCCACGAAGGCTTCCCTGTCCAGGTCGCACTGCTCCTTGCTGCCGGGCCCGGGCGCCACCACCTGTTCGATGGGCAGGTCGTACTGCCTGGCGAACTCCCAGTCCCGCTGGTCGTGGGCGGGCACGGCCATTACCGCGCCGGAGCCGTATTCCATGAGGACGTAGTTGGCGATCCAGATCGGTATCTCGCGGCCGGTAATGGGATGGCGGGCGCGCAGGCCGGTGTCCATGCCCTTCTTGTCGAGCACGGCCATGCTGGCCTCAGAGACGGACTGAGCCTTGCAATCCTGGACGAAAGCAGCCAGCTCCGGGTTGCCTTCTGCTGCGGCCAGGGCGAGGGGATGCTCGGCCGCCAGACACATGTAAGTGACGCCCATCAGCGTATCGGGGCGGGTGGTATAGACCTCGACCCGGTCCATGCCCGCGGCAGGCGCCGTCAGGTCGAAGCCCAACTCGACGCCCCGGCTCTTGCCGATCCAGTTGCGCTGCATGGTTTTCACCTGCTCGGGCCAGCCTTCCAGCTGGTCCAGATCCCGCAACAGCTCATCGGCGTAAGCCGTGATCTTGATGAACCACTGGGGAATCTCCTTGCGCTCCACTTCGTGATCACAGCGCCAGCAGCGCCCGTCCACGACCTGCTCGTTGGCAAGGACCGTCTGGTCGTTAGGGCACCAGTTCACGGGCGAGACCTTCTTGTAGGCCAGCCCTTTTTCGTACAGACGGGTGAAGAACCACTGCTCCCAGCGGTAGTAGTCCGGTTTGCTGGTGGCAAACTCCCGGCTCCAGTCGAGGCCGAAACCAAGGGCCTTGAGCTGGTTGCGCATGTAATCGGTGTTGGAATAGGTCCAGGCCGCGGGTGCCGCCTTGTTCTGGATGGCCGCGTTTTCCGCGGGCAGGCCGAAGGCGTCCCAACCCATGGGATGCAGAACATTCTTGCCCAGCATGCGCTGGTAGCGGGCAATCACGTCGGTAATGGTATAGTTGCGCACATGCCCCATGTGCAGCCGGCCGCTGGGGTAGGGGAACATGGACAGGCAATAGAACTTCTCCTTGCCCGGATCCTCCTTTACCTCGAAGCTCTTGTGCGTTTCCCAGTATTGCTGGGCTTCGGCATCGACCTGGGAGGGTTGGTAAAGCTCTTCCATCGTGTGACCTTGCGTAAGCTTGCAGAGTGCGGGACGCGCCCGTGGGAGTATCGCCACCCGGGATCGGCCGCGCGGCCTGCGGGTATTGATCAAAAGAAACGAAAGTCCGACATTATACTCAAACGACCACGGGTTTGTGGCGTGTTCCCGGCAGATCCCAGCACAGGAGTTTCCGATGACCGACCCCGACGATTACGAAAAGCCGCCGGAGGAAAAAAATCCCCTGGAGAAGCTGCGGGACAGCTTCCGCCAGGAGATGGAGGAACTGGCCAAGCTGGAACTGGACGTGGAGGAACTCGCCGAGCGCCGGGCCGCGCTGCTGCGCGCCTATATCCGCGACGATATCCACGGCATCCGCACTTTCTGGAAGGACTTACAGGGAGAGGTACACACTTTGGAAGATTTTGTATTCCAGTGGCTCATGCGCGCGGCCAACCCCACGCCCGTTGACTGGGTCAAGCTCGATCAGTACCTGGAGCATGGCGAGAACCGGCTGATGGCGGGGGAGACGGCCACCGATGTGGAGCTGGTGTGTGTGGGTTGCGGCCGCATCCGCCTGGTGGAGGGGACCGCCAAAGTCAAACCCTGCAGCCGCTGCGGCGCCGAGTTGTACGAAGTGCGTCAGAAGCGGCACTAGTGGGGGCCGCTCCCATGACGCCGCTGATTATTCGCGACCTTCGCAAAACCTTTGGCCGGCATGCGGTCCTGCGCGGGGTGGATCTGCAGATGGAAGCGGGCACCGTTCTGGGCCTGGTAGGCCTCAATGGTGCCGGCAAGACCACCACCCTGCAGTGCATGCTCGGATTGCTCCCCTTCGACGGCGGCGAAGTCTCGGTTTTCGGCCTTCCGCCCGCCGCTCTCTATCGCAGCGGCGGCCGGGTGGCGGTGGTGTTCGACGAACCCTGCCTCCATCCACACCTCACCGTGGCACAGACCCTCGAACATGCCCGCCTGCTCACCGGCGCCGATCGCAGCGAGCTGCCGCGACTGGAAGTACTGCTCGGCATCGAGCGCTATCACCACGTCCGGCTGCGGGACCTGTCCCTTGGCAACCGCCGCCGCTGCTCCATCGCCCAGGCCCTGGTGGGCGAGCCTTCCCTGATCATTCTGGACGAGCCATTCAACGGCCTCGATGCCGGTGGCGTGGACGATCTGCTGGCGCTTATCCGCAAGCTCAACCGGGAGCGGGGAATTTCCTTTCTGCTCGCCAGTCACCAGCTCTCGTATCTGGAGCGAATCTGCTCCCACATGGCCATTCTGCACCAGGGCCGGATTGCCCTTGCTGACCGGATGGACCGGTTGCTTGCGGCCAAAACCACCCGGGTGAATCTGCTGGTATCAGAGCCCGGGCCCGCCCGCGAGCATCTGGGAGCCTTACGCGGAGTCCGCTGGCTTGAAGAGGAGAGCGGACGGGAAGGTGAACACTACCGCATCACCTGCGAACTGCAGGACCTGGGGGTTGCGGACCTCAACCGGTCGCTGGTCGGTGCGGGCATTGATGTGTTCGGCCTGCAACCCCACCGTCAATCGCTGGATGCACTGTTCCGGCGTATCACTGGCGCAGACAGCGAAGCCGGGACTCCGGCGGGGGCGGCTGCATGACCTCGCCGCCCCTCAGCAACCCGGCTCTCGACAGCGAGTTGACCGGCACTCCCCGGGCGCGCAAGGCCGGGGGCTTTCGCACCGCCCTGGCTGCGGAAGCATTCGTGGCGCGACACAGCCTCAGTCCCTGGCTCCTGGCGTTCATTCCCGCCGCGGCGGTTGCTTTCCGGCTGCTGCTGGTCAAGGTGGCCGGCGCCGCCCCACTGGAAGGCGAGGATGGCGCCGCGTCCGGCTACGGTTACATGGTGGACGGGTTCGCCACGGGTCTCACGCTTCTGTACCTGGTCTTCATCGCCTACGCCGCTCACAGCTTTGCAGTGGATCGGGACCACGGTGTACTGCGGCATTTGGTGATTCGCAGTGTCAGTCGCCGCAACCTGGTGGCCGCCAAGCTGGTCTTCCTGCATTTGCTGGCACTGCTTTCCGTAGCCGGGGTTCTGCTTGCCGCCTACCTGCTCAGTCGGGGGTTGTGGGAACTGGGTCCCGTGGTGGAGGACGGCTTCGAGATCATCAGTGTGGAGCTTATCCACGAAGAAATCGCCATGGGTCTGCGGCTCGCATTGCTGCCTCTTCCCGCCTGTCTGGCCCTGGGGGTGCTCATTTCCGTACTTGCGCGCTCCGCAACCCAGGCGGTCGCCATCGCAGTGGGGGTCACTCTGGCGCTTGATATCTTCAAAAATGTGCTGGGCAGCGGGGCCCACTTCATTTACGCCACTTTTCAACCGTCGCTGATCGATCAGTCCTACCTCAGTGAAGTGGCGCGCATTGTTCGCGGGTACTCCGATGTGCTTGTGGATCCGGCGGTTCACCAACTGAATATCTGGGTCCCACTTCCGCAGGCTGTTGCGTTTGCGCTGCTGGCGGTGCTGGTCGTGGGCAGGAGAAAGCTCTGATGGAAAGACAAAGACCGTGGATGGACGGACAAAGATCGTGGTTTGCGAGCGCAGCCCTCTGTACCGGGTGGTGCGTACTATTGCTGACAGGCTGCGTAAGCACCGAGCCCATGAGCAACGCCCCCCACATCAACCTGTCGCCTGAGCAAATGGATTTTGCCAGCGGGGACGCAGGTGCGCTGGACTTCGGTCTGGACCTCAGCCCCAACGAGAGTGACTCCCTGGAGAATCTGACCGTACTCCCGGGTTTGCGGGTTCGTGGCGTCCGCTCCGGCAGCCCCGCCGACCGCGCGGGGCTGCGCTCCGGTGACGTTCTGTTGTCGGTGGACGGAGTGGCCACCAACGAAGTGGATGCCCTGGCCAGTATTGCGTCGGCGAGCGAGAGCGAAGAGTTTCCCGTGGAGGCACGCCGCGGCACCACGGTTTTCAAAACCACAATGTCGCGCCCCGGGCGGCGACTGGTTGCCACTCCCGAAGCATTGTACCGGGCGGACCCGCTGCGCAGTCGCGCCGGCTATCGCACGGAACTGCTGGCAACTGCCGGGGGCGCACAGCAAACGGTGGCGCGGGTCCAGACTCTGTTTCCGGCAAGTCCTCTGAACGCCGCTGGCGTGCAGGTGGGAGACGTGATTGTTGCCCTGGACGGCGAGCCGGTCCAGAGCGCCCAGGGACTGGTGAACGCCTTGAGCCGCCGTAAACTCGGCGAGAGCGTGAACCTGACTCTGATTGCCAAGTCAGAGCCAGAGGCGGGACCCAGGGATCTTCGGCTGCGGCTCTGGAAGCCGGAGCGAAGACTCAGCGCATTTTCTCTCTGGCCCCTGTTCACCTATGAGTCATCCCTTGACCCGGAGCAGGTGGAGTTCCAATTGGTGGACCTGATACTCTTTCCACTGTTTTCCTACGAGCGCGACGAAGGAGAGAAAACCTACCGGCTGCTCGGCCTGTTCAAGTTCGGTACAGGTTATGGCGAGTTGCTGGAGGAATCACCGACCGCCGCTGCGCCATAGATTGGAGTTTCCCCCAGGGGCCGGGCTCCGGGCCATTCGTCGCCATCACAATTATTAGAATACGCCGTAAAGGATTGCGCATGAAAAAAAACGCGCTATGCGCCCTCTGTCTGCTGTTGGCGCCGCCGCTCCTGGCCGCTCCGCAATACGTGGCCTCGGTCATCGAACCCGCACAGGAAATTCGCTCCCGCGCCTTTGGTGATCTGGACGGAGATGGCCGCCAGGATCTGCTGCTCCAGGTGTGGAGCAACCAGCGCGGCCGTGAAATTCTGGTCTACCGGCAAGGCGAGGAGGGCCAGTATCCCGGCTCGCCGTCCCAGTCCATCGAAATCAAGCGTGACATCATCGCTTTCGCGCTGGCCGATCTGCGTGACGAGCCGGGAGAAGAGCTCCTGTTCTTTACCCGCAACGGTGCGTACAGCTTTTCCAGTCACAAGAAGTCTTACGCGGGCAATCTGAAGAAGCTGTTCGACTGGGAGCTTGTGAACACGGTTCCAGAAACAAAATCCCTCGGTTTCCTGGGTCGTCTCCGCGATTACAACGGCGACGGCTTTGTGGATCTCCTGCTGCCGGGGCGCGAACGCTACGCACTCTTTCGCGGGGATGAAAACGGCGGATTCGGCCAGGCGCAGCTGTTCCCCAAACCCTACCGCGACCCGCGCCGCGACGCCCAGGCACGTCCCGACGTGCAGGTTACTGCTGACAACGGCCTCAGCATCGTCGTGGAAACTCCCAGCGTTTTTGCCGGATTGTTCCCGGATCGTTCCGAAGAGGACGAATTCAGTCGCCGCACTCTGGGCCGTTTCGGCAGTCGTCACTACATCATGGACCTGCAGCGCTGGCTCGCCGCGGTTCACCCGGCGCGCCTGAACGGCGACGAGTTGCAGGACTTTGTCTTCATTGACCATTCCCAAGAGGATGAGGACGCGGAGCGACGGTTCAACGGAGTGATTCAGAGCGCCGAGGGTGTGAAGGACGAAGCTGACTGGCAGCAGAACCTGAAAGGCTCCGGCCAGGTCATTGTCGCCGACTTCAATGGCGATCAGCAGGACGATATCTTGAGTGTGGAGACTCGGGGCAACAACCAGGCCTCCCTCATGTTCTTCGCAAATCAGGGCGGCGCATTTGATTTCAAAAAGCCGGATCAGGTAATGCGCTTCTCCGGCTACGAGGTGGAGCCCACGTTGCAGGACCTTAACGGTGACGGGCACCCGGAACTGATCGTCAGCTACTACAGCCTTGCCGCCATGGACGCCATCCGCAGCGGCAGCATGGTGCGGACCACTTTGATCTACAAGGGCCCGGGTGCATCCGGCGATGGCGAGGGCGCCCGCCTGTTCGATCGTCGACCCGACGTAAAAATCGAGGACAAATTTTCTGCCCAGAGCGTCAAGGGTCTCACCGAACGCCCCCATTTTTCTGCTGATGTGGACGGCGACGGCCGGGTGGAAATGACCGCCCTGGATGATGATGGCGCCCTGATCGCGAGCGCTATCTCGGACGACTTGCAGATTGCCGATGAGCCCATGTGGCGTTTTGTTCCACTGCACCTGATTCAGTCCATTTTCCCCCAGCAACTGAATGCAGACGAATCCACAGATCTCCTGCTCACCCATCAAAACGCCGTTACGGTGCTGGTGTCCCGTCCATGAATAATCAGCGAGCCATAACCCGCTTCAGCACTTTTGTTCTCAGCTTTTCCCTGGCGGCCCTGACCCAGGCGGACGGCGGCCTGTCGAACTACCAGCGTGTTCCCTTCGAGTTGAACGGAGTCAGCGACCGCATCATTCCAGCGGACATGAACGGCGATGGACTGGTGGACCTGCTCACGGCGGACGGGAGCATCCTGTCCCTGTACCTTCAGCGTCCGGGCCAATCCCCTTTCGACTTCGCCAACCCCGACGCACGCCTGGAACTGCCGGGGAATGCAACCGGCTGGGGACTGGATCAGGAGCGTTTGCTGGCGCTGGTGGAGGGCAGAAAGCTTCTGTCCTGGACCGTGTCCGAAGATGGTTTTGGCGAGCCGGACACCGAGCTCGACGCCCTCTCGGGCTTCCTGCCTTCCGGTGCCTATCCGCTGGACTTCGTGCGTGACATCAATGGGGATGGCCGGGCCGACATCATTGTGCCGGGCCCCAATGAATTACAGCTCTACTTGCAGAACCCGGCCGGTGGCTACGAGGGCCCCGTCCATGTCCAATCCCGGATCATGAACTACTCCCGCCTGCTTCCGGGTGCTTATCTGGATAGCCGTGTCGGCCAGAGTGTGCGGATTCCCCAACTGCAGATTCGCGATGTAAACAACGACCAGCGACCGGACCTTGTGACCAGCAGCGAAGAACGGATCGACGTCTTTCTCGCCAGCGACAAGGGCAGCTTCGCGTCGGTGGCCAGCTACTCCGTGAATCTGCAGGAATTGTCCGAGCGCGTCGGCGAAGTGGATTTTGACCGGGTGGATTTCGGCAACCTCAGTGGCCTGCTTGCCCATACCTATGACGTTCAGCTGGAGGATGTGGACGGGGACGGTATAGAAGACCTGCTGATCCGCGAAGGGGGCAAGCTCACCGTGTTTGCCGGCGCGCCGGAGGGGATGAACATGGAACAACCCCGGCAGGTTCTCAAATCCGGGGGCAACGTGTTGGGCACCTTCGTGCGGGACGAAGACGAGGATGGGCTGGGCGACCTGTGGCTGTCGCGCATCGAGGATATCTCCCTGGCCAATCTTTTTCTGTGGCTCGCGGTGTCCGGCAGTGTGGACATCGAGACCTTCATCTACCGCAACGAGGGCAAACGCTTCGCCAGCCGGCCGCACCGGAAGATTACGGTCAGTGTGAAATTTCCGCCGATCCTGCGCAGTGCGGATCTGGTCAGTGCCGCGGTTGATCCCGACCAGAATAGCGACGTTCCCCGCAGCGCCCGTGCGCAACTGGATGCCCCCGACTCGGCGCAGGAACTCGCGGTCCTGCGCCGCAATGCGGTGGCCATTTTCATGAATGCAATCCGCGGTGGAGAGAGCGACGCGGTCCTCGGCCTGGCCGATTACAGCCGCAGCAAGAATCGCTACGTGCTTGACCTCGGCAAGGCCCTGGAAAATACCGGGCGGGGAATGAGCGGGGATCTGCAGAAGGTCAGTGGGCGCGAAGCGGACTTCGAAATCTCCTACCTGGTGAAGACGGTCAAAGACGGCGAGAAAGAGGAAGCCCCGGAGTTGTCCACCATGGACCTGGTCTCCTGGGAGCTCAATGGCGACGGGCGGCACGACTTTTTTGTGCTGACGGAGCGAAACGACAATCAGGTGCGCGGAGTCATGCTGCTGTCCAGGTGATCGGGAAAGGCCGAAGGGATTCTCACTCGGCGGCCAGTGCTGCCACCGGGTCCATGTTGGCGGCTTTGCGTGCGGGCAAAAAGCCGAACAGCAAGCCGGTAAAAAATGCCGAGGAAAACGCGAGCAGAGCCGGTGCGAGAGTGAACGCCACCCGGGTTCCCAGCCCCTGCGCCACCAGACCCGCGCCCACACCCACCAGTACACCCACCGCCCCGCCAATGCCGCATACGACCAGCGCTTCGGTGTTGAACTGCAGCAGAATGTTGGCGCGCCGAGCCCCGGTTGCCATGCGCACCCCGATTTCCCGGGTTCGTTCCGTAACATTCACCAGCATGATATTCATCACGCCGATCCCGCCCACCAGCAGGGAAATTGCGGCCACGGAGCCGAGCAGCACAGTCAGGGTGTTCTGGGTCGCGGTGGCGGTTTCCATAATGGTGGCCGTGTTGCGCACCTGGAAGTCCTGCACACCGTGTCGTGCGGTGGTGAGCGAGGTGATACTGCGTTCCAGGTGGTCGATGTTTCCATCGCCACTGGCCTTCACCCGGATAATGTTCAGATAGCGCCTGCCGAACACGCGGATGAACCCTGTGGAAAGCGGCACCAGCGCGACATTGTCCTGGTCCGAGCCGAAGGCGTTGGCTCCCTTGGCCGCCAGCACGCCCACCACTTCGAAGGGAATATTCCCCACCAGCACGTAATGGCCCACGGGGTTCTCCCCGTCCGGGAACAGGTTCCTGGCCACCGTGTCCCCGAGAACCACCACCGGCGCGTAACTGTTTACGTCGTTCTGGTTGATGAAGGTGCCCCGGGCCATGGTCCAATCCTGGACTTGCTGATAGTCAGGCCAGACTCCCGTGACGCTGGTCTGATAATCCTGATTGCCGAAGCGCACCGTCGCGCCAGAGCTGCGCTCGGGGGATACGGCAAGCACGCCGGGCAGTTCCCGGATTGCTTGCGCATCGTCGTGCACCAGTGTGGCCAGATCGCCGCTGGGCCGGGACCCGGGAGCGCCGGGTCGGATCATCAGCAGGTTGGTGCCCAGGGATTCGATCCGTTCCATCACGTCCTGCTTGCTGCCGTTGCCGATGGCGAGCATGGCCACCACGGCCGCTACGCCGATCACTACCCCTAGCAAGGTGAGCATGCTGCGAAACCCGTTGGCCCGCAGGGAGCGCAGAGCCATTTTGACCGCTTCGGTGAGGTCCGGCAGAAAACGGCTGCCACGGGGCGCGGCCCGGGTGGGCGCTGGCCGGGGCGCCGCCTCGCGGCCTGGCGCGGGGCCGGAGTCGCTCACGATCTGCCCGTCCCTGATCTGCACGATCCGTTCAGCGGTTGCTGCCACCTGCGAGTCGTGGGTAATGAGGAGTACGGTGCGCCCGTCCCGGTGCAGTTCCCTGAGCAGATCCAGCACTTCCCGGCCGCTGTTGCTGTCGAGGGCTCCGGTGGGTTCGTCGGCGAGGATCACCTCGCCATCGTTCATCAGCGCCCGGGCAATCGAGACCCGCTGCTGCTGGCCGCCGGAGAGTTGGTTGGGTCGACTGCTGCCGCGATCGCCCAGGCCCAGGCGGGCGAGAAGCTGCGTGGCCCGCTCGGCCCGTTCCTGCTTCCCCCGGCCTGCGTAGATCGCCGGCAGTTCCACGTTTTCCGCTGCGGCCACGGAGCTGATGAGGTTGTAGCGCTGGAACACGAAACCGAAGGTGTCCCGGCGCAGGGCCGCCAGCGCGTCCGAGTCCATGGCGGAAACGTCCCTGCCCCTGACGCGATACTGACCGGACGAAGGGCGGTCAAGACAACCCAGGATGTTCATCAACGTGGACTTGCCGGAGCCGGATTGGCCGACAATGGCCACGAACTCTCCCGGGTAAACCTGGAGGCTTACACCATCAAGGGCGCGCAGCTCGTTGCTACCGCTGCGGTATACGCGGTGCACGTCGTCCAGGTGCAGTAATGGAGCCATCGGGTTGCTATCGCCACTCATCAAAGGCGCGCGCCCACGGAGGGACGGCCGCCCGGCTCCGGCCCTGCGGAATGGGGTCCGACAATCAGCTTCTCACCCACTGCAAGACCGTCCAGCACCTGCACCTGGCTGCGGTTTGCGAGCCCGACCCGGACGCTCCTCAGTTCGGGGCCATCGGGCGTGAGCACCTGGGCCGTGTAGCCCTCGGCACTTCCGGGAGACTTGTGGACCGTCGAGAAGGGGGCGAGCACCGCGTCTTCCACTCTGTCCAGAACGAAGAAGACCTGCACCGTCATGTCCCGCATGAGGATCTGCTCGCGGTTGTCCACGTCGATGAGGACGTAGTACAGAACAACGTCGTTGACGATCTGGGGGGTGGGCTGAATCTGCCGGACTTCGCCGTGCCAGCGGCGATCGGGCGTGCCGAGGGTGGTGAACCAGGCGGGCATGCCCACCTTCAGCCGCACCACGTCCGCTTCGGACACCTCCGCCCACACGGTCATGGTATCCAGGTCGGCCACGGTGACGATCTCCGGCGCGGTCTGGGATGCGTTGACGGTCTGGCCCTCCACGGAACTCTCGGAAACCACGGTTCCACTCATGGGAGCATAGATCTTCGTATATCCGAGGTTGGTAATGTCGCCACTGAGGGCGGATTCGGCGGCTTTGATCTCCGCCTGGAGTGAACGGACCTGGGCCTCGGCCACCTTGAGGGACGCTTCGCTTTCGTCCAGGGTCTGGGCGCTGACCGAATGGCTTGCCGACAGACGCCGGTTGCGCTCGAGCTGGGCGCGGGCCAGTTGAACCTGAGCTTCCCGTTCGGCGAGGTGGGCTTTCAAGCGCTCCAGATTCGCTTCGCTGGACTGCACCCGCGACTCGTACACCCGCGGGTCGATCTCCGCCAGCAACTGTCCCTTCTCCACCCGGTCTCCGATCTCCACGTGAACCCGGGTGAGCTGCCCGGAAACCTGAGCGCCCACGTTCACATGATCCCGGGGCCGCAGGGCGCCCAGGGCAGTGACGGTCTTTTCCAGATCGCCGCGTTCCACAGGGACCGTTTGATACACGGCCTCCGTGTCCGGGGACATCAGGGCGACGGCGACTCCGCCAAGGGCCACAACGACCACGGCAAGAGCAATGGCAAAGGGTTTCATGCTGCGTTTCATTCGGGACAGGGGCTTGGGGGTGGACCGTTGGCTCGGGGGTGGACTGTTACCTGGTGCAAGTCTGAATCATGGGTGCGACCTGTGCCGCAAATTTCCGGGCGGTGTGATGAAGCTCACGCAACACGTGCGATATGCGCCCCGGCAGGCGGCGCGCGATGGCTTTGCCTGTTCACTGCCACCTGATCGCGCGCCCGACCCCCGGAGCAGCGATTATTGAAAAGAGGGGAAGCGGTCCGCCGCGTGCTGGCGATGGCACTCCACGCAGGCGTCGAGCATTTGCTTGAAGATTCTCTGCTGCTGCTCCTTGTCACCGCCGCGTGCGGCCTCCGCGAGACTGGCGCTCAGTTCGTGGAAATTTTCGTCCTTCTCCAGGAATGCCGGTGAAGCGGCCTTGTGCAAGGCCTCGCGCTGGGCGCCAGTCATCTGCTGGGCAAGGATGAAGCTGTCATGGATGGCCTGAGCCTCCTTGGCGACGGTCGCGTCTTCCCCCCGCACCAGGGCGCCGACGATGGTTTCCGTGGCCTGCAGCACGGCCACCATCTCCTGAATGAGCAGGGCGCGCAGATCCGAGGGCAGGCGGGAGCCGATGTCCTCGGGCTCCTTGTCCGCAGCATGGGTCGTGAATGTCAGCAAGACCAGGGCGAGAGCCAGGGCGGTTTTCATGATCATCTCCTTCTGGGTTGTGTGGTAAGCCCGGTTGCAGGGTCTGTTCCGATTCGGGCCTGACGCAATCAGTCCCGGTCCCTTTGCAGTCATGCCAGATCATTCGCCTTCCCTGATCCGGTCAGCCTGCTTCCCGTTTATCGTTCCACCTTTGCGTTGGCGCACATTGCCGACTATCCTTGCCACGCGCCAATCAGCTGAGCTGGAGACAGCGTGCTCAACTGCTACACTGAATTGTACCGATCAAGAACTCCAACGACACTTCTGTTCCCTGTGACCAAATCCATCCCGCTCTTTCGTGCCGCCGCCCTTTGTTCTGCGTTTATCATTGCGACCCTGCAAGTCAGTCCGGCTGCGGCGGCCAATCCGGTTCTGCAGACGCCCATCCCCGGACCGTACGCCGAGCTCGATACCAGCCGGGTGACGCTTGGCTCCGTCAAGGCGGCCGTATTTGACCCCGCGTCCGGGAGCATGGTGTACAGCAAGAACGCGGACGTGCCGGCTCCCATTGCCTCTATCACGAAGGTGATGACCGCCATGGTGGTTCTGGATAGCGGTCAGCCCCTGGACGAGATGCTGACCATCCGCAAGGCCGTGCGGGACTCCCGCAATAACGGCTACTCGCGCATGCGCATCGGCTCCAAATTGAGCCGCGGCGATCTGATGCGGATCATGCTCATGGCCTCGGAAAACCTGGCGGCCTACAATCTGGCCGACCATTACGACGGTGGTTTTGATGCCTTCGTGGATGCCATGAACAATAAGGCGAAGGCCCTTGGCATGGGCAGCAGTCACTTCCAGGACGCCAGTGGTCTCTCGGTCAAGAACGTTTCCACGGCGTCCGACCTGGTAAAGATGCTGACGGCGGCGGATGAGTATCAACTCATACGCGAATATTCCACTACGCCGGGTTACACCGCCCGTTTTGAAAACCCGCGCTACAACCTGCGCTATGGCAACACCAATCGACTGGTGCACCGCAGCAGTTGGGACATCGACCTGAGCAAGACGGGCTATCTCAATGAAGCGGGTCGCTGCCTGGTAATGATGACCCGCATTGACGGGCGCGAGGTGGCCATGGTGTTGCTGGACTCTTTCGGCAAGCTGACGCCCATTGGCGATGCCGGCCGAATCCGCCGCTGGCTCACCACCGGCTCCAGCGGCGCCGTAGCTGGCGCGGCCCTGACCTACGAGCGCACCAAGAGCGCCAGTTACCGATAGCAGTCCGTCGAACGAGAGTTTTCAACAGCTTGCCAGTTCTGCCCAAGTGCACGGTTGCGCGCGAGCTCTCAGAAGCGCCCGCGGAGTAGCGCCATATGCTCCAGGATCCACGCCTGGCGTTCCTGCACATAGGGGCTGGGCGCGCTGGCCTGCATGCGGTGGGGGTTGGGCAGCACCGCGGCCAGGAGGGCGGCTTCTTCCGGGGTAAGCTGGCTGGCGGGTTTGCGAAAATGGGCCTGACTGGCGGCGGCCACTCCGTACACGCGGGGGCCGAACTCCACGATATTCAGATACACCTCCAGGATTCGCTCCTTCGACCAAAGCACTTCCATCAGCAGGGTAAACCAGGCTTCCAGAGCTTTGCGGGTATAACTGCGTCCGTTCCAGAGAAACAGGTTCTTCGCGGTTTGTTGGGTGATCGTGCTTGCGCCCCGCAAGCGGCCCCCGGCGCTGCTTTCCATCAGTGCTTTTTGCAATTGATCGAAATCGAAGCCCCAGTGCATGAAAAAGCGCTGATCTTCGGCCGCAATCACGGCCCGCAGCATTTCCGGTGAGATGTCTCTCAGCGGGGTCCACTGGAAGGAATGTATGGCCTCGCTTGGATCCTCCCACTGCCGCTGCACGATGATTCCCGCCGTAGGCGGCGCCACCCAGCGCAGCGCCAGCACCGAGAGGAAGCTGGCCAGCGCAAACACCGCCACTGAACCCAGCAATATGTGAAGCAGGCGGGCGGATGTTTTCGGGCGAATGCGGTGTTTCATGGGCCTCTCTGATTCCCCGGGAGTCAATGCGTTCAGCAGGCGCATTCTTTATATCGTTTTGCAGCTTGTTGTGCAGTGCACCGGGCCCCATTTTCCTGCGCCCGGGGCGCGCCTTCGGGGGTGCGTGTTAGAATGCCCGCCACCTCCGCCCAACCTACCCAGGGGACCATTCCATGATCGGCTACATTACCCTCGGCACCAACGACAGAGAAAAAGCCAACGCGTTCTATGATCAGCTGTTCGCGTTGATGGGAGCCCAGCGCGTGCTGGAGTTGGAAAAACTGACCTTCTGGGGCCGGTCACGCAAGGAGCCTGTTGTGGCCGTCGGTACCCCCTACGACGAACAGGCCGCCACCCACGGCAACGGCAGCATGGTTTCCCTCACGGTTGCCAGCAAGGCCCAGGTGGATGACGTATACCGCAAAGCCCTGGAACTGGGCGGCGCCGATGAAGGGGAGCCGGGCAACCGGACTGAGGACTTCTACGGGGCCTATTTCAGGGATCTGGATAACAACAAGATTTGCGTATTCTGCATGGTCTGACTGAACGCCCGCCATGACTGAATCGCGCCGGTTTTACGGCTGGATCATCGTTGCTGTTGCCTTCTTCGTTGATTTCATTGCCGTCGGCTTCTTCTTCTACAGCTACGCGGTCTTCCTGCTTCCCATCGCCGAGGAGCTGGGCGGTGGTTCCCGTCTCGCCGCCAACGGGGGCCTGGCGCTGGTGCATTTCGTGGCCGGCTGCCTGGGGCCCTTTGTTGGCAACGCACTGGA
This sequence comes from Gilvimarinus sp. F26214L, assembly GCF_054401055.1. Taxonomy (NCBI): domain Bacteria; kingdom Pseudomonadati; phylum Pseudomonadota; class Gammaproteobacteria; order Cellvibrionales; family Cellvibrionaceae; genus Gilvimarinus; species Gilvimarinus sp. F26214L. Next base: position 89,549 of record NZ_JBTIYG010000006.1, read on the forward strand.
CCGATATCCAATCAAGCGCATCATGACCCTCGGAGCCTGCATGAGTGCCGCGGGTTTCTTCGCGCTGTCCCTCGTGCAGAACATGGTGCAGTTCTACCTGGCCCTGCTATGCCTCACCGCGGTGGGCACGGCCACCATGGGCCAGCTTGCCACCGCGAAACTGGTGTCCAACTGGTTTATCGCCAAGCGCGGGACCGCGCTGGGCATCGCCACCATGGGGGTGTCCCTGTCCGGCGCCATCATGCCCTTTGTGACCACCTGGCTCATAGATGCCTTCGGTTGGCGCGGCGCGTTCGAGATTTTCTCTCTATTGACCCTGGTGCTGGTCGTGCCCATGGTGCTGCTCTACGTTGTGAACGACCCCGAGCAGATCGGGCAGGAGCCGGACGGACGACGCCGCCTGCCGGTGCCCGACCAGCCCAGGGTGCCGCCACCGCAGCCCACCTCGGGGGATATCCTGCGGATGCCCACGTTCTGGGCCATCACACTCGCCTTTGGTGCCCTGTTCACGACTCTTGGCGCAACCCTCACCAACACCATCGCCCTGGCCAGGGACCTGGGTTTTGCGGGTTACTGGGCGGCGGCCATTCTGCCCATCGGCGCCCTGGCCGGGGTGGCGGGCAAGGTCTACTTCGGTGTGTTGTCCGACCGGGTGGATATTCGGCTCGCCATCGTGCTGACTGTGGCGACCCAGGGTACGGGCATTGCCATGCTGATTTTCGTTGAGCAATACTGGCTGCTGGCCCTTGCCTCGGCTATCTTCGGCTTTGGTATGGGGGGCGCGGTTCCCTTGCATGCTGCCGCCGTGGCCAGCTTCTTCGGGCGCCGGGGCTTCGGCAAGATGATGGGATTGATGCGGGCCACTATGCTACCGTTGCAACTCCTGGGGATGCCGCTGGCGGGTTGGGCCTATGATGCGACCGGTACCTACGACACGGCATTCGGGTTTTTCATTGGCCTTCTTGTGGCTGCCGGTCTGATCGCCTGGTTCATGTTTCCCCGCGAGCGAACCGCGGAATAGAGCCGTCAACTCCTTCGAGCCAGCCCCTCCCCGTCATATCCCGCCGGCAGATTGCGCCCGGGCCGGGTTTTTTCGCAGAGGAACAACAGAATGAAACGGTTTTGGACGCGCCTTTGTACCTTCACGGTTATCTTCCCGCTGCTGAGCGCATGCTCCCAGGACGGTGGTATTACCGGCGAGGCAGAGCAGGCCGCACCCATTGATCCCACTCGCCGGATCATTCGTCAGGGCACTTTGACCGGTGTGGTGCAGGGGAACGGCAGCCTGGCCTGGCTCGGCATTCCCTATGCGAAGCCGCCGGTGGGCGAACTGCGCTGGAAGCTCCCACAAGCGCCGGAAACCTGGAAAACGCCCTTTACCGCCAACCGGAATATCCAACCCTGTCCCCAGTTTGTTTCCAACCTGAGTGCCGGCATCGAGGACGCGGATGGTGACGGAGTGGTGGGCAGCGAAGATTGCCTCTACCTCAGCGTTTATGCGCCGAGCGATTCGTCGCCTGACGATAAGCTGCCGGTGATGTACTGGATTTACGGCGGGGGCAACAACAGCGGCTATGCGGGCGACTACAACGGCGCGAACCTGGCGGAATCCGAGAATGTGGTGGTCGTTGCGGTCAACTACCGCCTGGGCAGCCTCGGCTGGTTCCTCCACCCAGCCATCCTCCCGGCGGATGCGAAGGGAGCGGAGGCGTCCGGCAACTGGAGCACCGTGGACACCATCCGTGGCCTGGAGTGGGTGCGGGACAACATCGCCGCATTCGGGGGTGATGCTGACAACGTCACCATCTTCGGCGAATCCGCGGGAGGGGCCAACGTGCTCAGTCTGGTGACCTCACCCATGGCCGAAGGTCTGTTCCACAAGGCCATTGTGGAGAGCGGGGGGCTCGGCACCGTGCCCATAGCCCAGGGCGTCAACTTTGCCGATGAGAAACCCGCGGGGCACATGCACAGCTCCCGGGAGATCATCAACAAGATCCTGGTACGCGATGGGCGCGCTGCCGACCGTGAGGAGGCGAAGCAACTGCAGCAGGCCATGAGCGATGCGGAAATTCGTGAACTGCTTTACGCCCAGTCCGCGCCGGAATTTCTCAAACTCTACAATCCCGAGGCCGCCCGCAACTATCCTGCGCCCAAAAAATTCCGGGACGGTACGGTATTTTCCACCCAGCCGCCCATGGAGCAACTCGCCTCGGGCGACTACAACCAGGTGCCCATCATTCTTGGTACCAATCGTGACGAGCGCCGGATCTACATGTACCGGGATCCGCGCTGGGTGTCCGTGCTGAAAAGCGACCCGCAAGAATACATCCGCGCCGCCAAATATCCCTCCGACGCCTGGAAGCTTCGCGGCGTGGACGGCCTGGCCCGGCTGATGGCCCCGGTGCAGGGCGATTCCGTTTACGCCTATCGGTTTGACTGGGACGAAGCGGCCACCTACCAGGGGACGGACCTGTCTCTCGCCATTGGCGCCGGTCACTCGGTGGAGATGGCGTTTGTGTTCGGGGACTGGGATGTGGGATTTGTACCCGGGGAGATCCTGTACGATCCCTCCCGCAACGAGAGCCGCGACGCGCTCTCAGGCAGCATGATGTCCTACTGGGCCAATTTCGCCTATACCGGCGAGCCGGGCCAGGGCCGCGACGGAAGCGAGCCCGAGTGGCAGCCCTGGAGCAACGGCGCAGGGGCGCCGAAGATGATGATCCTCGACACGGACCAGGATGGCGGAATCCGCATGTCTTCTGACGAGGTCACCGCCGCGAGTATCAAAGCCGAGTTTCTGCGGGAGGAATTCTCCACCTCCGAGAACCGCTGCTCCACCTACGCAGCCACTTTCGGGCGCATGGGGGAATTCGATCGCGAGGAATACGCGAGTCTGGGGTGCGAGCAATAATCGCATTCTGAACACGAAAACGGCCTGCATCTGCAGGCCGTTTTCGTGTTCGGGTCGTCGGGGGGTCAGAGGTTGTCGATTTCTTCCCGCACCCGGTAGCCCTTGTCCGTAACTATTCGTTCCAGCGTCGCCAGGCGCGTGCGTATCTGTTCGAGTTCGTCTTTAAGGTTCCCGCTGAATTCCTTCTCCGCTTTCAGCTTCATTTCAAACATGCGCATGCGGTAGCGCATGTACCGGCCCCCATAGATGAAGCCGAAGATTACGATCAAAATCAGAACTGCTCTCAAGCCGGGGTCCATCGCGTCGCTCCCTTCCTAATGTGATTGCTACATTCTGTTGAGTTCGCTGTGCAGCTTGAAGCGCTTGGAGGTAATGGTCGCTTCCAGGCGGCGCAATTTATCCTCCAGTTCCGTGAACTGCTTGCTGCAATCGCGGATGTCCCGCTTCTCCACCGGTCGTTTGCTTTTGGCAGCGTTTGCATAGGCCGCGTACCGGTCCGAAGGTCGGGCTGCGGCAGCGGGGCTGTATTCCGGCTCCTTGTCCATGATCAGCGCCGCCACGATGTACACAAGGATCGCAAAGGGACCGAAGAACAAGGAGCCAACAAAGGCAAGGCGGATCCAGAAGGGGCTGGTCTCGAAGTATTCGGCCAGACCCGCGCAGACGCCGGCAATCTTCTTGTTCCTGCGGCTCTTGTAGAGCCGTTTGCTGTAATCCACTTGCTTGAGGTGGCGGCAGACCCGGTTGTCCGCGAGACCGCTGGCGATCTCACCGGCCGGTCGGTCGCTCAGGCAGAAGTAGAGCAGCGCGTAGACGGCAATGGTGAGCGGCCAGAAGAACGTGGCAATAACAAAGGCGACCCGAACCAGGAAGGTGCTGACACCGAAGTAGTCCGCCAGTCCGGCGCAGACACCGCCGATCATGCCGTCCTTCCGATTCAGGTGAAGGTGTTTATCGGTCCCGTTCATGGTCCTCTCTCCAGTCAGGTACTTCAGCGTCGAGGATGGCTTCCAGAGTGGTGATGCGCTCCGCCATGTTCTCCGCGATGGTGGTCAGACGCTGCAGCTCCTCCCGCTCGTTGTCGGAAATGTCGCGCTGGCTGGCGCGGTACCGGGCCTTGAGAACGCCGGCCCAGATGGCCACGAGGGGGATGCTGAAAACCATCACCACTGCGACCAGGCCTGTAAAATCACCCACATCCATTATTGAAGCCTTACTCTGTTATTGAGGATTGTTGCCGGGCGCTCGCCATTTTGGGAGCTTGCCCGGACGTTTGCAAGCGAGGCAGGGTGCGCAGAAGCGGTCGCGAGAGATCGTCTGCCAGCCTGCCGGATCCGCCCGGTGAGAGGCGGAGCATTATATGCCAACCAGGTTGCGAGTGGCCGCCATGTAGCCGGGAGTGCCGATTACAACCAGCATGGTCACGACGATGGTGGACAATACCGCAGAGGCGGCGATTTCAAAACAGTAACGTACTTTGGCGCGTTGTGTATGGCTGATCAGTTTCATGTTCTTAGCTCCTTGTATGAGAGAAGTGTTCAAGTTGTGGGTTCGGAACAGCTCACCCAAATCCAGTGTTGGTTGCGAAACCTGAGTTCAAGCCAGGTAGCCTGGCTCACGTCCCCTGTGTTCCGGCAAAGCCGGTGTGTGTCCTGCCCCATTTCAATGCTGCTGCCTTCGAGGGCCGCGAGTCCCAGGAGACACAGTGACCCGGTTAGCAGCACGCCAGGTAGATAGTCCGTAACGGGTCCCATTGCATCGCTCCCTATGGCGCCGTTATTCAGCGTCGTCGGCCGGCTCTTTTTTTCCGCCGCCCTTGACCCTGGCTTTCAGAGCTTCCAGCTCCTTGTCGATGCGATCCTGCATTTCCAGTTCTTCAAATTGCCCATGCAGCCCCGGTCGACCGATGTTGTCCGCTTCGATCTGGCTCTCCATCTGCTCGATGCGCTGCTCGAAGTAGTCGAGCTTGCCCACCGCGGCGTCGTAGGTACGGTCGTTGAGCTTCTGGTTGACCGAAACCCGGGACTGGGTGGCGCGGGTACGCATGGTGATGACCTTCTGTCGCGCCTTGGCATCGTTCAGCTTCTGTTGGAGCTGCTCGATTTCGTCACTCAAGCGTTCCAGTGTTTCGTTCAGCTTGTGCAGGTCCTGTCCGATTACTTCGATCAGGTCCAGCACGGTGGACTTCTCCACGAGGGCCGCCTTGGCGAGATCATCCCGATCCTTGCTCAGTGCCAGTTCGGCTTTGTGCTGCCAGTCTTCCGCTTGCTTTTGCAGGCGTTCGTTGCGGCGCAGCAGTTCCTTCTTTTCGGCCAGGAGCTTGGCGGAGTTGGTGCGTACCTCCACCAGGGTTTCCTCCATCTCCTGAATCACCAGGCGAATCATCTTTTCCGGGTTCTCCGCCGAATCCAGCAAGGCGTTGATGTTGGCGTTAATGATGTCGCTGATTCTTGAAAATATGCCCATGGTTCACCTCTGATTCCTGTTGTGCGGCAAAGCCGGGCTTCGCCAGGGTTGGACGGAAGTTGTTTATATCTGTGCATCAACATTCCGCGTCCACGCCACTTATTGCGACGGGCGTGCCAACTTTGCTCATCATTTTTAAGTATTTGATTTATAGGCGAAAATATCAGTTCTGGCGTGAAGGTCATTAAATGGAGGCTTGGTCAAAAACGCTAAGAAGTGGTTTAATGGACCAATTTCAGGCAAAGGAGACCACGAGTGGCCGCGGATCGAAACGACAGAATGCTGGGCGAATCCTCCCGCATTCTGGAGGTACAGGAGCAGGTGTCCCGCATAGCGCCCTTGCGCAAGCCGGTGCTGATCGTGGGAGAGCGGGGCACGGGCAAGGAGCTGGTGGCAGCGCGGGTTCACTTTTTGTCCGAACGCTGGGGCCAGCCGTTTCTGAAGCTCAACTGCGCCGCGATCAGCGATTCCCTGCTGGATTCGGAGTTGTTCGGCCACGAAGCGGGGGCATTCAGCGGTGCGGTTCGACAGCACAAGGGCTACTTCGAGCGCGCCGACGGGGGAACCTTGTTCCTCGATGAGCTGGCCACCACCTCGGCCCAGGTGCAGGAGAAGATCCTGCGCGTCATCGAGTACGGCGAACTCCTGCGGGTGGGCGGCGACCGCCTGGTGGAGGTGGATGTAAGGCTGGTGGCCGCCACCAACGGCGACCTGCCGGCCATGGCCGCGGCCGGAAAATTCCGCAGCGATCTGCTGGACCGCCTGGCCTTCGACGTCATTACCCTGCCGCCCCTTCGGGAGCGCAGGGAGGACATCATGCTGCTGGCGGAATTCTTCGCCCTGGGCATGGTGAAGGAAATGGAGCGGGAGTACTTCCCCGGCTTCAGCCCTCGGGCCGCGGCGCAGTTGCAGGCCTTCGACTGGCCGGGCAATGTGCGAGAGCTGAAAAATGTCGTGGAGCGGGCGGTTTATCGCACCGCCGACCCGGACCAGCCCATCGACCAGATCGTGTTTGATCCCTTCGAGTCGCCTTTCCGCCTCCGGGAGTCTGTGGAGTCCGCCCCCGAGCCACCGCAGCCGGCCAGCGAGGCAACGCCTGAAACGGACACACTGCAGGTGTTCACCGCGGCCAACGTGGATTTCAAAACTCACATCCAGGCCCGGGAAGTGGACCTGATCAGGCGCGCCTACGCGCATTGCCAGTTCAATCAGCGCAAGACCGCCGAGTTTCTGGGGCTGACCTATGACCAATTGAGGGGATATCTGCGCAAATACGAGTTGTGACGACGCTGCGTCGGGGCGCAAATTCCCTGCGCCGAGGGGGATGCGACAATTTGTCGCATCCCCAAACCCAACTGCGGGAACTATCATCAATCTGCAATTCACCGATTTGGATAGAGTTCCCATGAAAAAGAAGCTGTGCAGGGTTTTTCCCGCAGCGGTCTGCCTCGCGGCGCCGCTGGCCGGGGCGGATCAGACCATTGACGAGATCGTGATCATCGGCGAGTCCCAGTTGGTCGAGCACAGTGTGACGCTGGAAGGGGACGCGCTTCGGGTCGCCAACACCGGGGATTTTCTCAAGTGGGTGCCGGGCGCGAACCTGAACCGGAACGGGCCGCTGACGGCTTTGCCCCAGTACCGGGGCGCTAGTGGCGATCGCATCGCTGTGATGGTCGATGGCATGCCCATGATGGCCGGCGGCCCCAATCAGATGGATGCTCCGCTCTCCACTGTTCCCGGCGCCAACCTGAAAACCCTTTCAGTGAGTCGCGGCATTGCGTCGGTCAGCGCGGGCCAGCAGACCCTGGGCGGGCACGTGTCCGTCACCAGTCAGCAGGGATACTTCACCGACGAGCAGGAGTTCACCAGCCATTTGCGGGTGAACTCCCAGTACAACAGCAACGGCTCCGGCCAGCATTCCAGCGCCCTCGGCTTTGTGGCCAACGACGCCCACAAGCTGGGTGCGGCCTACAGCGTTCAGGATGGCGACGACAGTGAAGTCGGCGGTGGCGAAACCCTGCCCAACAGCTTCTTCGACCGCACGCGCAGCAGCGCATTTTATGGCTACCAAGGTGAAAACGCCGGCATCCATCTGGATGTGAATCGCATCCGGACCGAGCAAACCGGCACAGCCTCCCTGCCCATGGACATCGGCTACATCGACAGTGACGGCATGCATCTGGAGGCCTACCGGATGCTGGGGGAGTGGGAGCTGAGCGTCGGTCTTGGCCGTCAGGACATCGAGCACGTGATGGGCAACTTCACCGATCGGCCCGCGCCGCGAATGCCCAACGGCATGCCCATGCTGCGCGAAACCTTCGCGGTCGGCGATCACGATCATGCCAGGCTCAGCCTCTCGGGCCCCATGGCCAGCGGGACCTTGACCGTGGGCAGCGACTACTCGCTGATGGCGCACGACGCTTACACCCGGGCTCCCAATAATCCAGATCTGTTCCTGCACAATTTCAGTAATGTGGAGAACCGAATCGAGGGCTATTTCGCTGAGTGGGTTCAGACGGGTGATGTTCTCTCATGGGAATTGGGGGCGCGCCTCAATCGCGTCAGCGCGGACGCCGACCCGGTGAGTGTGGCCGGCGTATCGCCCATGATGGCGATGAACATGATGCCCCTGGCCATGGCCTTCAATCAGGCGGACCGCGAGTTTGATGAAAACAACGTGGACCTGGTCGCCAAGGCGGCCTATGCGCTGAGCACCGACCTGGATCTCACGCTGGGCCTCGCTCGTAAAACCCGGGCGCCCAGTTATCAGGAGCTCTATCTCTGGGCACCCCTCCAGGCTACCGGCGGGCTGGCGGACGGTCGCAACTACGTGGGCAACCTGAACCTGGAAGGCGAAGAAGCCGATGAGATCAACCTGGGCCTGGAGCGCCGCAGCGATGGGTTGAACCTTTCATTTCAGGTGTTTTATCGCAAAGTGGACAATTTCATTCAGGGCACCCGGGAGATCAACTCTCTACTGTTGAGCCAGATTCAGGCCCTCTCCAACTCGAACAACGGCTTTGATGCACTGCAGTTCAACAACGTGGACGCGGAGCTTTACGGCGCGGACCTGGGCTACCACGGGACCTTTCTCGATGACCGTTTTTACTACCAGGGCACGCTGAGCTATGTACGCGGCAAGCGCGAGGACCAGTCAGACAACCTCTATCGCATCGCGCCGCTGAACCATAGCCTGACCGTGGGCGGCTACTTCGGGGACTGGGACCTGAGCCTGACCTCCGAGATCAGCGCCAAACAGGACAAGGTATCCCGGTTCAACGACGAGCAACCCACTCCCGGATTCGGTTTGCTGCACTTCAACGCCCGCTGGGAATACAGCGAACAGTTGCAGTTTGTGGCCGGCGTGGACAACCTGTTCGACAAGGAATATCAACTGCACCTCAATGGCTACAACCGGGTGAGTGGCGCCGACGTCGCCGTCGGTGAACGCCTCCCGGGGCTGGGCAGGAATCTGCGCCTGGGTGTAAGCTACCAGTTTTAACCGTTGTGCCAGCCCTTCCGGCAGCGCACAGCGCTGCCGATTTTTTTCTGCCCATGCCTGAAAGCTTCCCGGGGATTGCCGCCCCTCGCGAAAACCTCCGCCGCCTGCTGATTATTCGCTGGGTGCTGGTGCTTTGCCTGCTGGCGGGGAGCGCATTCGCGTATTGGGGCTTTTCCCTTTCTCTGCCGTATCGGTCGGTCAGTGCCGTATTGCTGGCCATCGTCCTTTTCAACCTCGCCACTGAGTGGCGTTTGCGCAAACGCTGGCCTGTAACACACCAGGAATTCTTCCTGCAGATTCTGCTGGATATCGTCGGCGTTACCGTGCTGTTTTATCACTCGGGCGGGGCAAGCAACCCCTTTGTGTTCTACTACCTCGTCCCGTTGAGTATTTCGGCCGCCACATTGCCCTGGCGATTCACCTGGGCGCTCGCGCTGCTGTCGGTAGTCAGCTACACCCTGCTGTTGTTCTACAACGTGCCCATTCCCGGTATCAGCCCCGTGGCGGGCGAGCATGTTCACGGGCAGGAGACGGCTTCGCCGCTCAACCCGCACATTCTGGGAATGTGGTTCAATTTCATCATCAGTGCGGGGCTGATCACTTTTTTCGTGGTAACGATGTCCAACGCCCTCAAGTCCCAGCAACAGCAGCTTAATGAGTACCGGGAGGAAAACCTGCGGGACGAACAAGTGCTGGCGGTCGCGACTCTCGCCGCAGGTACGGCCCACGAACTGGGTAGCCCGCTGACCACCATGAAACTGTTGATCAACGAGATGGCCCACGACTATGCAGGCAATGAGGCGCTGGACAGCGATCTGCGGGTGCTCACCAGGCAAGTGGATCTGTGCAGCAACACTCTTCAGGATCTGGCACGCCGCGCCGAGGTCAATCGCGCCAGCTCGGTGCGCGCCTGCTCCGTTGGCGAATACTGCCAGCACCTCATCGAGCGCTGGCAGTTGCTCCGCCCTGACGTTCGCGCCGAAGTGTCGATCCAGGAGCAGGCGCGGGATCGCCAGGTTGCCTTTCACTCCACGGTGGAGCAGGCCATCATCAATCTGCTCAACAATGCCGCCGACGCGGCGAGTGAAAAGGTACAGGTCAACATGGGCTGGAATTCGACGGACTTCCGCGTGGAAATCATCGACGACGGCCCGGGCATTCCGGCAGCGGTCAAACAGCAACTGGGTCAGTCCTTTGTGACCACCAAGGGCAAGGGGCTTGGCCTGGGACTATTCTTGTCCAATGCGACGTTGTCCCGTTATGGGGGCCGCATGATTCTGCAGGACAACCGGCCCACGGGCACCAAACTCACGATCAGTCTGCCGATTACCTACCATGAACAAGCCTGAAAGGGATCGCTACCTGGTGGTGGACGATGACGAAGCGCTCACCGCCATCTTGGCCCGTGCGCTGCGCCGTCGCGGCTTTACAGCGGACGTGGCTCACACCGCCGAGGCGGCCATCGCCGCTTGTCGCGCCCAGCCGCCGCACCGCGTCGTGCTCGACCTAAAACTGGCGGAATCATCGGGACTGCAATTGATCCCCCGCCTTCTGGAGATTCTGCCCGAGCTGGAGATCGTCATGCTCACGGGCTACTCCAGCATTGCCACCGCGGTGGAAGCCATCAAGCTGGGCGCCGCCAATTATCTGTGTAAACCCGCCGACGCGGACGACATTCTCAACGCATTCTCCCCCGAGCCCCATCACGAGCACACCTCCATGGAGGAGCTCCATCCGCCCTCCGTGGATCGCCTGGAATGGGAGCACATCCAGCGGGTGCTACAGGAGCACGATGGCAACATCTCGGCGACCGCAAGAACCCTCGGCATGCATCGCCGAACCCTGCAACGAAAGCTGAGCAAGCGCCCCGTCAAGCGGTAGGGACCTCTGATCAATTGAATCAGAGCGTCCGTGGCACTCCGATACCCGCAGGGGGCTGTGTCGCCGGAATGTGGAGTGGCAGCGCCAGGGTTTGCCACCCACTTCCCATGGCTGTAAACCTGTGGATGCTGGTCAACTCCTCCGGAGCTCGGGTGTGCCCTCGACGCGAGAGCATGATGCATGCGAATGATGGCGGCCCACCCCCTGCGGTCCGCCGGAGGATTCTTCTTCACCAGCCGGCTGGTGTAGTATGGCTCCGCAACCACAGCTCGGGAGCCACACTTCATGCCAGACACCAAAGATCCTCGCGTCCTCTTTGCGGCTGAACGCACGTTGCTCGCCTGGAATCGCACCAGTCTCGCGCTGATCGCGTTTGGCTTCCTGGTGGAACGTTCCGGCCTGCTCATGGCCGCTGTGTCCGGTCGCGAGATGGACAGTGGCAGCGTTCGACTCAGCTTCTGGTTGGGATTTGGGTTCCTTGCGATCGGGGTGTTTGCAGCGGTTCTTTCTTCCCGTCAGTATCTCCGTCTTCTCACGACACTTGGGCCCGAGGATTTCCCCGACAATTACGCGCCGCGCTGGGGTGTTGTAATCAATATTCTTGTTGCCGTGCTGGGGGCAATCATGGCGGTGGGATTCTACTTCCTCCGCCCTTGAGAGTAACTCACGAGTGTGCGGTCCTGACCGACCTCGCGCAGTAGCGGTTCAGGGAAATAATCTGGTTTGCAAGCAACGGCTGCGTTAAGATGCGCGCGTTTGTTGGGGCCCGGTTATTGAACTAACCAGAGCTGAAGACTTGCCTGGTTTCCGGATTGTCACCTTCGCATCTGCAGTTCCGTTTTCCCCTCCCTCGTCTGCTATTCCATTTGTTTTTCCACGGCCGTCGCCCGGCGGTCGACCCGTGTGAGAGGTACGAGATGTTTGGAAAAAAGAAAACAGTGTCTGACAGTTATGACGATCTTCATCAAAGCTACGGACGATGCATGAATAACGGGCGGTTTATCGAGCGTTTTTATGAGATCTTCCTCGCCAGCCACCCCGAGATTCGACTGGCGTTCGCTCACACGGATTTCGATCGCCAGCGGCGTCTGCTGCGGCGAACCCTGACCAATGCCATCATGTATGCGGCGGGCAGTGAAGTGGTCAAGCAAGAGGTGAACCGGATGGCGATGGTACACAGTCAGCGTGGTCATGCTCCGGTCCAGCCGCGCCTGTATACCTATTGGGTCGATAGCCTGATTCAGACAATCCGTGAATTCGACCCGGAACTCACTCCCCCGTTGGAAGCACGCTGGCGACTGGCCATGGGCTGCGTCATCGACCACTTCAGCCGCAATTACTGATCCCGCTTCTTCCCGCAATTACCTGCTGATTGCGATTGCACTTTTTTACACTTGAAGTCTGGCGTTTCTCCGTGAGTGATCTACGCCACGGCGGACGTCACAAAGCGCTTGAGCGGGGTTTGAGAAGAACTTACACTCAGACGTTTAGACGCTCCAGGTTCCACGCTTATAAGGATAATGACCATGCTCACAAAACGCGAACACGGCCAGGTCCAACCCGGCATCAAGTGGGGTCCGTTTACCATGCGGGTTCCTTTCATTCACTTGCGCCTGGCTTTCCCTGAAATGCTTCAGGGGATCGCCGTTGCGGGCGCCACCGGTCTGGCTCTGGTTCCCTACTTCATGTCCATCCTCGGTCTGTCCTTCGAGGAAGCCGTGACCATGGCCATGTTCCACAACATCCTCATTTCCCTGTCCTGGTTCATGTTCGGCGATCCCTACGCGCCGGGCTGGCTGACTCCCGCGATTCCCTTCGTGATCACCTTCATCATGTCGGCGCCCTATGCGGGAGATCCAACCTTGCAGTTCCAGGCGATGACCGCGCTATCGCTCAACTTTGCGGGGATTCTCATCCTGCTGGGGATAACGGGGCTCGGGGCGAAACTGGTCAAATCGGTGCCTGCCGTGTTCAAGGGGGGCATCATCCTGGGCGCCGCCATTGCGGCCTTCATTCGTGTTACCACGGAGGGGGATTCGGCAAACGTCTTCCAGCAGGCGCCCATCGCGGGGACCCTCGGGGTCGCCCTGTGTGTGTTGCTGGCATTTTCCAAGCCCATGCAGGAAATGGCCGCCGGCTCCAAACTCCTCGCCAAGGTCATCAGTTACGGCTTGCTGCCGGGCTTCCTGCTGGCAGGTGTTGTGGGCTGGGTAACCGGAGAAATCTCCTGGAACATCCGCTGGGAAGTTCTTGATGTGGCCGGCAACGCCGCCTCCCTATGGCAGAAGGCCTCACCACTGGTGATTGGCTGGCCGTCTCTGGACACCTTTTTGTCCGCGCTGCCTCTTGCGCTGATTACCTACGTGCTCTTCTTTGGTGACGTGGTCACCGGCGACGAGATGATCGAGCATGCACAAGCCGATCGCCCGGACGAGAAGCTGGAGACAAACAGCACCCGCGCCCACCTGGCAACCGGTTTGCGAAACGCGATTATGGGCGTGATCGCGCCGTTCTTTACTACCCAGGGTGTGCTCTGGACGGGGATCCAGGTAGTGCTGCTGAAGCGCTGGACCTCGGTGGATCGGGACAAGGTTGACTCCTTCTACGACATCCTCGGCAGTTTCTACGTGTTTGGTCTGCCGATTCTGTTCGTGCTCCTCCCCATCGTGACCTTGCTGCAGCCATTGTTGCCGGTGGCACTGGCGGTAACGCTGATTCTGACCGGCTTCGCCTGCGCCATGCTCGCACTGTCCCTGGTGAAGGATGCCACGGAGCGCGGGGCAATGGTGGTGACCGCCATGGCTTTCGCCCTGCTGGAACCCTGGCTGGGGTTGATCATCGGCGTCGTCACTGTTGCGACTCTGGTGGGCCCCAAGGTCTTCCTCCCGGATCACGAAGTGGAGGACTTCGGTCCGATAACGGCCCACAAAAAGCCTGAAGCGCCGCAGCCTGCGTCCGAGGAAGTCTGAGTCCGCTTTCCGGGTCAGCCGGGAAGGATTCAAAACCATAAAAACCGCGGCTCTGAGCCGCGGTTTTTTTGTATGCGGACTTCTACCAGGCTACCGGTGTGTCCACCAGTTCTCCGTCCTCGATACCGTGACATTCCAGTGAGTTTTCCCGGGCCTGAATGACCACGTACACCAACGGCTCCGCGCCGTTGTTGCGCCAGGTGCGGACGCCCCGAGGGGCGATGCGCAAACAGCTACCCTCAGTGACGGGGACGCGCTCAGAGTCCACCAGAAATTCTCCTTTTCCGCTCAGGACCAGGTACAACTCTTCATGGAGCCGATGGCGATGGGAGAACGGAACAGCAGTGTCCGGCGGCAGCACATTGAGCGACACCTCCATTCCGCTGAGGCTCAGCCTGTCTCCGAGAAACAGTTTGCCGGGGGCCGGTTTGGCAAGAGCAGGGTGCTTGAAGGACCAGCGGCTCCACTGCTCAAGGGGGCCGGCTTCAAAGTGCTCGAAATTTGTCATGGAATGCTCCTTTTCTGTTGAGGGTGGGCCGATAGCCTCGGCTCCTGACAAACGGAACCCAGGTCGACCAGCTTCTAACTTGCAAGACAAAAGTTAAAGTAGTCCCTTGTTAATTGCAAGTCAGATCTCTACACTCGCCTGCATGACGCACTCCCGACGCTCTGACTGCCCACTCGCCTGCACGCTCGACCTTGTTGGCGACCGCTGGACCCTCCTGGTTCTGCGGGACCTGTTCCTGGGCAAGCACCGTTATGAAGAGTTTCTCGGGTCGCCGGAAAATATCTCCACCAACGTCCTGGCGGACCGACTCAAGCGGCTTGAGGCGCTGGGAATGCTGGAAAGGCGACCTTATGGAAATCATCGCAAGCGCATGCACTATTCCCTGACCGAACGGGGCAGGAGCCTGGGCCCGGTTTTGCAGGCAATTGTTGAGTGGGGTCTCGAAAATCTAGCGGGTACCGAGCGCTTTCCCGCCTGGCACGTTCAGTCCCCCGAACTGGAGGAGGACCATCAATGACAGCAAAAATACTCGTGCCCGCCTGCCGTTTTCTGGCCGGCGCAGCAACGGCGCTGGTGCTGGCCGGCTGCCAGGCGACAGCTCCCGGCGGAAGCGCGAGCCGAGCCTTTCAGGCCTGTGAGGAGCCGCGCCCGGAGTTTTGCACCTACCAGTACGATCCGGTGTGCGCCACAAAGCAGGAGCCCAACGGCGAAACCGAGTGGATTGTCTACGGCAACGCGTGTACCGCTTGCGCCGATCCCGAGGTGGTCGGGTACAAGGCGAAAGCCGGGGAATGCAAAAGCGACTGAACCAGAACTGATTGGCCAATGCATCAGGCGGTTCGTAGCCATCCAGAGCCGGGAATTCTTCTCGGCTCTTTCTGTGTGTACTATCCTTCAGATAAATCCTGTTGGCCCAGATGGCCGAGTCTGAGCTTTCCTGAGTCTTACATTAATGCCTATCCGCTTCTGCACACGTTTATTCATTGTTTTGATAGCCATGGCTGCCGCGGGCGGCTGCGCTCCCACGCCAGAGGGGAGCGGCGAGACAACCCGTGAGGCTGTGCTTCAGGATAGCCAGTTTGTGGCCGGAGACGGCGCGGTACTGCCGGTGCGAGTCTGGAACTCGAGAACCATCGAACCGGCCGCCGTCGTCGTTGCGCTGCACGGCTTCAACGATTATTCACACGCGTTCGCCGAGGTCGCCGAACACTGGGCGAAGGAATATCGCATTTACACCTACGCCTACGATCAGCGGGGGTTTGGCAACACCGCCCAACCCGGCACATGGGCGGGAACCGAAACCTACGTGCGGGATCTGCGGGAGTTCACTGCGGCGATGCGCAAGCGGTTTCCCGGTGTGCCGCTCTACGTTCTGGGTGAAAGCATGGGGGGAGCGGTAGCCATGGTGGCATTTGCCTCGGACACGCCGCCCGATGCGGACGGTGTCATCCTGTCCGCACCTGCAGTGTGGGCCCGGGAAACCATGCCCTGGTACCAACGAGCGGCATTGTTCATCGGTGCGCACACCATCCCCTGGGCGAGTTTTACCGGGAAAGGACTCGGCGTGGTGGCTTCGGACAATAATGAAATGCTGATCGGGCTGGGACAGGACCCAAAGGTTATCAAGGACACCCGGGTCGCAGCCATTTATGGTCTCACCAATCTCATGGATGCGGCGCTGGAGAGCGCCGGGCACCTGCCGCCAAGTTCGCTCATACTCATCGGTGAACTGGACGAGATCGTTCCCAACTACGCCTCCGCCACACTGTTGCAGCGCCAGATCCAGTCCGACGCCGGGGAACCTCGAGTTGCCATCTACGATGAGGGCTACCACATGCTGCTGCGCGATTTGCAGCGTCGGGTGGTGTGGGAGGACGTGGCCACCTGGATTCTTTCGCCGGACAGGCCGCTGCCGTCGGGAGCTGACGGGAAGGATCTGCAAGCGTGGATGAGCCAGAACCAGTAGCTTGATCTTCACCGTCGCTTGCATTGCCGAGGTCGTGATTGCCGGCGGTCACCGGGCAGTAAAGGAGCAATCGTTATTGTTGTGGTTGGGTAAACCTGCCGCGCAGTATTGTAGAGTCTGTGTTGAGTTGCAGCGACAAACGCCCGCAAAGCAGGAAGCCGATCACATTATCGAGCTTGGGCGGAACGCTTTGAAATGGGTAAAGGTCGAAGCGGAACAGGAAATGTTTGTTTCACGGATGAACTGCAATGTCGATGTTTTCGAAAGCACGGAAGCTGTCTCTCATCGCCTCCAACCCCCATCTTGTCACATGCCAGACCCGGTATTTGTTCATACTCAGCCATATGCGGAGCCGCTCGACAGTGATCTCCCATGTGCTCGGCAGCAACCCGGAAATCTGCGGCTACAGTGAACTTCATCAGCCCTATCGCGGCAGGCTCGACCTTCTCAGGATGCGCGCGGCCTTGTACGAGGATACGCACTGCCGATTGAGTGGGAAATATCTGCTCGACAAGATTCTTCACAACCACCTGGTGATCTCCGCCGAGGTTCTGGCGCTAGCCGAACCCAGCGTCATCTTTCTGTTGCGGGATGCCGAAAGCACTCTCAAGAGCATCATCAACATGGGGCAGCGAACGGGGGTGGAGTGGTATCGGGATCCCCAGCGGGCGGCAGATTATTACTGCCGAAGACTCGCCGCTCTTGAGGAATACGCCACCAAGCTGCAGGGAAACTACCTGTTCGTGGATGCCGAAGAACTGGTGGATGACACGGACCAGGTGCTCGCGCACATCAGCGACTGGCTGCAACTGCAGCACCCTCTGAACCGGAACTACGAACACTTTCGCAATACCGGAAAACGCCACTACGGTGATTCCTCGGACAACATCAAGTCGGGTGTCATCCAGCGAACACAGGGACATCCGGCCGTATCGCTGCCGCCCGATGTGCTGGCAAAGGCCAGCGCCGCCTATGAACGATGCAGGAAACAGTTGCTCGCACGTGATCGCCGTCCGCTGACGATGCAGCGCAGCGCCTGATCCCCCTCACTTCTGGTGTCCGGTATGGCGTGTTCTCCCCTGACCGGAAGCTCTGCTACCATGTCTGTTGCGCAGGTCGTACGGCCTGCCGTATCAGTTTTCGGTGGTGTGGGCGATCCTCAAGCGGATTGTTCTGGCGGTTCGGAGGACCTAGGATGGAGAAACCAATTCCTGATCACGGCGCGGGGCCGGGACGGGCTCTGTTCGCGCTTGGATTTCGGCCGTTTTTTCTCGGGGCCGGACTGTTCGCGATACTGTCGATTGCGCTGTGGCTGGGAGTGTACCTGTTCCGGTTCCAGTTTCCTCTCCAATCCATCAGCAGTTTCCAGTGGCACGCCCATGAGATGATCTACGGTTACGCGGCCGCTGTGATAGCAGGGTTTCTGTTGACTGCCGTTCGAAACTGGACGGGCCTGCAAACGCTGAAGGGCCCGGGGCTCGCCGCGCTGTTTCTGCTCTGGTGCGTCGCACGGCTCCTTTTCGGTCTCGGTCAGGTCCTATGGGCGGGACTGTTCGACCTGCTGTTCTTCGTGCTTCTCGTGGCGGCCGTGACCCGGCCGATTGCGGCGAGCGGCCAATGGAGGCAGATGTCCGTGATATCCAAGCTCATGCTGCTCGGCCTGGGCAATCTGATCTTCTATCTGGGTGTGCTGGGTATTCTCGATCAGGGAGCCTTCTGGGCCATCTACGGCGGACTCTATATTGTCCTGGGATTGATTCTGACCATGGGCCGCCGCGTCATACCCGCATTCACTGAAAGCGGGCTTGGGGGCACCGTGCGGCTGCGTAACTCGCGCTGGCTCGACATGAGCAGCCTGCTCTTCTTCTTCGGTTTTTTCATTTCTGAAATGATCGGGAGGACGCCGGCGCTCTCCGCCTGGCTGGCACTGGGCGTGGCCCTGGCGAATGGTTTGCGACTGCTGGGTTGGCATACGCCGGCCATGTGGAGGAAATCTCTGCTGTGGAGCCTGCACCTGTCCTTCTGGCTGATCGCGCTGGGCTTTCTGCTTTTCGCATTGAGCGTATTTGCCGGGGTGTCCCGCTATCTGGCCATTCACGCCATGGCCTTTGGCGGAATCGGTTTGATCACCCTGAGCATGATGTGTCGGGTCAGCCTCGGGCACACCGGGCGCGGCGTGAACAATCCGCCGCGAGTGCTCACTGTGGCTTTCGTTGCGCTGCTCGTAGGAGTGGTCTTTCGTGTGGTCCTGCCGATGTTCGTGCCGGAATCCTACACCTTGTGGATCGCCCTCTCGGCGCTATGCTGGGTGCTGGCCTTCGCCATCTTCGTGGCTGTTTACCTGCCGATCCTTACGCGCCCGCGAGTCGATGGACAACCCGGGTGAGTTTTGTGGGCAGCGCGCCGCACAGCCTGCTAGTCCCGCTCCGCAAGTCGCACGGCCTCAAAAATGCCCACGGCGTTGGCTGACACAGTCTCCGTGGGCGTATTGAACTCGTCCAGTGTCCACTGGATCGCGATCTGCAGCAGGGCTCCTACCAGGCCGGTACTGACAACCCGTCGCGCCGCTGAATCCGCCGTCGGTCCGCCCGCGAATACGCCGAGATCGGGGTGCTCAACAAGTGCCGCCATTTTGCGCACCGCGGCGCGATAGCGGGCGTCCACCTCCGGACTGACGCCAAGTATTTCAAACATGAGAATACGGCCGCGGCGCGGGTCTTCGCGAATATGATCGAAGAACGCCCTGACGAAACCATGCAAGCGTGCCCCGGTGGCCGCGGGAGCATTCGCCACCGCAGTGGTCAGCCGTGCCTCGAACGATTCCGTAAGGCTTGCGTAGACCGCCAGCAAAAGTGCTTCGCGATTCCCGAAAGACTCATAGAAGTAGCGTTCCGTAAGACCGGCCTGATCGCAAACCATCTTGACAGAGCAGTTGCGATATCCGCGAGTACCGAATAATTCCACACCCGCCTCGATCAGGGCTGCGCGCCGGATCGCCTTGCGCTGTTCCAGGCCGCCGCGAGACGTCTTCTTTGCGGATGGGCGAGCTGAGCTCATAGTGTCCGAACCCCCTGAGTGGCTGCGCCGGCGAGTTGCCGGAAAGCGGAGATACTAACACGGAGTGAGAGAGGCGACCGCGGCGTTTGTCGCGTGGCTAGAAGAGCGGATGCCCCCACAGGCGCGGGATATCATCCGCTTCTACAGGTTTGGACAGACAGAAACCCTGTGCGTAGCGACAGTTCGTTCTCTGGAGGAATTCCAGCTGTTCCCGCGTCTCGACGCCTTCCGCCACGGTCGTCAAATCAAGCGCGTCCGCAACACCGAGAATAGCGAGCGTCAGCGTGGCCTGTCGGCGGTTCTGTGGCAGCCCCGCGATGAACGAGCGGTCGACCTTGAGCCCGCTTACCGGGA
This sequence comes from Gilvimarinus sp. F26214L, assembly GCF_054401055.1. Taxonomy (NCBI): domain Bacteria; kingdom Pseudomonadati; phylum Pseudomonadota; class Gammaproteobacteria; order Cellvibrionales; family Cellvibrionaceae; genus Gilvimarinus; species Gilvimarinus sp. F26214L. The sequence continues at coordinate 109,163 of NZ_JBTIYG010000006.1, forward strand.
TGCGACTGAGATAGCCGAGCGCGGAATAGCCGGTGCCGAAGTCGTCCACGTTGACGCGCACCGATGCCAGCCGCAAGGTTCGGATATTGTCAAAGATATTTGGATCATCGCCGGCGATGGCGTACTCCGTAAGTTCGATACTCAGCATGGACCCATGAATGGAGCTTTGCTCCAGGCGATGCAGCAGGCGGCTTGCGAAGTCCGCTTGTTCCAGTTCCCGGGTGGAGACGTTGAGGGCAAAGGGGATGTCATTTCCGACGCTTTGCCACCGCAGACACTGGGTACAGGCCAGATCCTGAATGCCGTCCCCCAGCTGATGAATGAGACCATTTTCCTCGCAGATCCGAATCAGCTGGCAGGTATCGCGGGTGCTCAGCTCCGAGTCATCCCAGCGGATCAGAGCCTCGACGTAAGCAGTGGTGCGGCTCCGAAGGCTGACCACGGGCTGGTAAACCAGGTGAAAACGTCGCTCATCAATGGCCTTGCGCAACATCGATTCCACGGCGAGCCGTTCCGCTTCTCCCAGGGCTTCATTCTCGTTGAATACGGCCACGCTCTGACGGAGATCCTCCCCAGGAGCTCGCAATGCCGCCGATGCGCGCTCAAGAAGGTCGGCGGGACTACGGCCGTGGTCGGGGAAGCTGCTGCCTCCGGCGCGAATCTCAAGGTGAATGTCTTCGTTCTCCAGGTTGAAGGGACGCCTCAACAGGGTGCGTGCGGCGGACAGGAAGGCCTCCAGCGCATCCTTCTCGGCGGGAAAGGCGACCACAAACTCGTCGGCCTGCACGTGGGCAACGAATCCGTCCGGAGGGCAGCAGGCGATCAGTCGATCCCCGACTTCGTGAAGAAGACTGTCCCCGATCTGCGTTCCGAAGGCCTGATTGATCAGCCGCAGGCGGGATACACTGAACAGTACAAGAGGAACCTGTAATGCCCGCTCCCGCGCCTGCTCCAGCATCGAATCCAGCCGGCGGATAAAGAGGCGACGATTGGGAAGCCAGGTGAGCGGATCGAAAAATGCCGAGTGCTCTATCGATTGCCGCAGACTCTCCAGTTCGTAGGTGGCGTTGATGTCGCTCTCAAGCAGTTCGGCGAACTTGAGCAGGCGCTGCTGTTCGCGGCGGCCGAATTCCCGGGTTCGGTAATCGATAAGGCACAGGGTTCCAAGCGGATGACCGTTACTGCTCCGAATTACAGCACCCGCGTAAAAACGAATATGCGGCGGGCCGGTCACAAGGGGGTTGTTGGCGAAGCGAGAGTCCGCGCGGGCGTCGGGGATCACCATGATCTCCTTGTAGGTGATCGCGTGGGCGCAAAAAGAAATATCCCGTTTCACCTCACTCGCTTCGAAGCCGTAGGCTGACTTGAACCATTCTTTGTCCTGATCAACGAAGCTGACCAGCACCACGGGGAAGCCGAAAATTTCCGCGATAAGGCTGGTGTAATGATCCAGACGGGATTCAGAAGCCTCGTTCAGGGCGCAGAGCCTGTGCAGGTCGTCAAGCCGCTCGTGCTCTTCGAGGTCGCCGGTCAATGGTTCCGAAGAGTCTGATGCTGTCGTGTGGCGGGGCTCCATGTGAGTTCCTCATGGGCTGGCCTGCACCCAGCAGTGGGCGTCCTGCGCCGGGGGGCCTGCCTGGCTGTGTAGGTACGAGCAGACCGTTTATCGGTACGCTCAAGGGCTTAGCATGGCCTTCGGATCCATCAGCCGGTCAAACTCCTCTCCAGTGAGCAGCTCAAGCTGCAGTACCGCCTGTTTAAGATTCAGGTTGTGTTCGAAGGCCAGTTTCGCCGCTTTAGCAGCGTTGTCGTAACCGATGCAGGGCGTCAGGGCCGTCACCAGCATCAGGGTGCTTTCCATGTAGTGAGACAGCCTCTCCTCATTGGCCTCGACTCCCAGGAGACAGTTGTCGGTGAAGCTCCGAACAGCGTCATTCAACAGGGTTATAGACTGCAGAAGGTTGTAGATGATCACCGGCTTGTACACATTGAGCTGAAAATGTCCCTGGCTGTTGGCGAAACTCACGGTTGTGTCATTACCGAACACCTGAGCCGCAACCATGGTCAGGGCTTCTATCTGCGTCGGGTTCACCTTGCCGGGCATGATGGAACTGCCCGGCTCGTTGCTGGGCAGCTGAATTTCGTTCAGACCGCAGCGCGGACCGCTCGCCATGTATCGCAGGTCGTTGCCGACCTTGAGCAATTCGGTAGCCAGCAGTTTGAGACCTCCGTGCAGAGCGGCGAGGGCTCCGTGGGAGGCGAGCGCGGCAAACTTGTTCGGAGCGGTGGTGAACGGCAGTCCTGTAATCTTCGCAATCTCAGCCGCGACGGCGGTCGCCCAGCGCGGGTGTGTGTTCAAGCCCGTACCCACAGCGCTGCCGCCGATGGCCAGGGGGTAAACGGCTGCCAGGCCAGTCTCGATACCTTCGCGAGCGAAGCGGATCTGTTCGCCATAGGCCGCAAATTCCTGGCCGAGGGTCACCGGAGTGGCGTCCATCATGTGGGTCCGGCCGGATTTGAGCAAGTCCCGGAACTGGTTCGCCTTCTCGTCGAGACCCGCGATCAGGGCATCCACAGTGGGCAACAGTCTTCCGGTGACTGCCTGCGCCACCGTCACATGCATGGCCGTGGGAAAGGTATCGTTCGAGGATTGGGACATGTTCACGTGATCGTTGGGATGCACGGGAGCCATGCTGCCCCGCTTGGAGCCGGAAAGCTCGTTGGCCCGGTTGGCGATCACCTCATTGAGATTCATATTGGTCTGGGTGCCGCTGCCGGTCTGCCAGACCACCAGAGGGAAGTGTGAATCGTGTTGGCCGGCGATCACCTCATCGCAGGCCGCAACGATGTAGCCGCACCGGGGTTCATCCAGCTTGCCGAGCTTTTGGTTGGTCAGCGCGGCTGCTTTCTTGACCTGGGCATAGGCGTGGATGAACTCGGGGCCGAACTGCTGGCCGCCGATCCTGAAGTTCTGCAGGGAGCGCTGGGTTTGCGCCCCCCACAAGGCATCGGCTGGCACCTCTACGGTGCCGAGGGAATCTCGTTCCTGCCGACTTTTCATGGGCGACCCCATATTGAAAGTGCTTGCGAAACGGGCCTGCTGCTAGCTGCCGGTCAGCTGTTGAAGTACGTACTGCAAAATGCCACCGGCCTTGTAGTAGCTGAACTCGTCAGCGGTGTCGATGCGGCTGCGCAACTCGCAAAGCTCGGTGGCTCCATCGGGGCGCTCGATCTTCATGCGCACATGGGCGCCCGGTTTCAGCTCCGAAACGCCGTTGATGGTAATGATCTCATCTCCGGTCAACTTGAGGCTATGACGGTTCTTGCCTTCGATAAATTGCAGCGGCAACACGCCCATGCCGATCAGGTTGGAACGGTGGATGCGCTCGAAGCTTTCCGCGATGACAGCACGCACACCCAGCAGGCGTGTGCCCTTTGCGGCCCAATCGCGACTGGACCCCGTGCCGTATTCCTTGCCGGCAATCACCACCAGGGGAGTCTGGTCCTTCTGGTATGCCATTGCCGCATCGTAGATGGACATCTCCTCACCATCGGGCAAGTACTTCGTATATCCCCCTTCCACCCCGGGGACCATTTCGTTGCGAATCCGCACATTGGCAAAGGTGCCGCGCATCATCACCTCGTGGTTACCCCGGCGGGACCCATAGGAGTTGAAGTCCCGTTTTGCCACCCCGTGGTCCATCAGGTACCGGCCGGCGGGGCTGGTTTCCGCAATCGCTCCCGCGGGCGAGATGTGGTCGGTGGTTATGGAGTCCCCGAGTAGCGCGAGGATTCGCGCGTTCTGAACGTCGTCCAGCTGACGGTTACCCCCTTCAACGTCTTCCACAAAGAAGGGCGGATTCTGAATGTAGGTGGAATCCCGGTTCCAGGGATAGGTTTTGCTCGGCGTGACCTGGATGCTTTTCCAGATGTCGTCTCCGGAGAACACGTCGGCGTACTCGCGGGTAAACATCTCGCTGTTCACGACCGCGATGGCATCACTGATTTCCTTATTGCTGGGCCAGATATCCTTCAGGTAGATTTTCTCTCCATTGCCATTTTCCCCAATAGGGTCCGTGTTCAGGTTGATTCGTGTGGTTCCGGCGAGGGCAAACACCACCACAAGGGGTGGCGATGCCAACCAGTTGGCCCGCACTTTCTGGTGGATCCGACCCTCGAAGTTGCGGTTCCCGGACAACACGGAACAGACGGTAAGATCGCCGTCATCGATTGCGCTGTCGATTTCCTCGGGAAGCGGGCCGGAATTACCGATGCAGGTGGTACAGCCATAGCCCACCAGGTTGAAGCCCAGTTGATCCAGGAAACCCTGGTAACCCGCCTTGTCGAGATAATCGGTAACGACTTTGGACCCCGGTGCAAGGGAGGTTTTCACCCAGGGCTTGCGCACCAGTCCTTTCTCGACCGCCTTCTTCGCAACCAGGCCCGCAGCAAGCATCACCGCCGGGTTCGAGGTGTTGGTGCAGGATGTGATCGCCGCGATCACCACGTCGCCATCCGAAAGAGTGTAGTCCTTGCCCGGTACGGGAACGGTTGATTCCTTGTTGTCGCCGGTACTGCGAATGGTTTCTTCGATAGCGTCCCGGAGCCCCGTGAGTGGGACGCGATCCTGCGGTCGCCTGGGGCCGGCCACACTCGGCACCACGGTATTGAGGTCCAGTTCCAGCGTGCTGCTGTACTGGGCAACCACGCTGTCGTCGCGCCACATGCCCTGGGTCTTTGCATATTCTTCCACCAGCTTGATGGTGTGTTCATCGCGGCCCGACAGCTTCAGGTAAGTCAGCGTTTCCTGGTCCACGGGGAAGAATCCGCAGGTAGCGCCGTACTCAGGTGCCATGTTGCCGATGGTGGCGCGATCGGCCAGCGGCAGGTCGTTGAGTCCCGGCCCGAAGAATTCTACAAATTTGCCGACCACTCCGTGCTTGCGGAGCATCTCCACCACGGTCAGAACCAGGTCAGTCGCAGTGACCCCCTCATTAAGGCTGCCACTCAGTTTAAAGCCCACCACTTCGGGAATCAGCATGGAGACCGGCTGACCCAGCATGGCGGCTTCCGCTTCGATACCGCCCACACCCCAGCCGAGAACCCCGAGGCCGTTGATCATGGTCGTGTGGCTGTCGGTGCCTACCAGCGTATCGGGGAACGCATACAACTCGCTGTTCACCTCGTTGTGCCACACGACCTTGCCGAGATATTCCAGGTTCACCTGGTGGCAGATTCCGGTACCCGGGGGCACCACGCGAAAATTGTCGAAGGCCGACTGACCCCAACGGAGAAACTGGTACCGCTCTCCGTTGCGCTCCATCTCGATCGCCACGTTGTCGCGGTAAGCGGAATTGGACCCAAAGCGGTCGACCATCACTGAATGATCGATTACCAGGTCCACAGGGCTCAGCGGATTGATCAGTGCCGGATCCTTGCCCAGTTTGTCTACGGCGTCGCGCATGGCGGCCAGATCCACTACGGCGGGCACGCCGGTAAAATCCTGCATCAGAACGCGCGCGGGCCGGAAGGCGATTTCATGCTCAGGGCGACCTTCCTGGGTACTGGCGATCAAGGCGCTGACGTCGTCCACCGTCACAGTCTGCCCATCTTCGAAACGCAGAAGGTTCTCAAGCAGCACTTTCAGGGAATAGGGCAGCTTGGCGACATCGCCGTGCCCCTGCTCGATCAGCTTTTTAAGGCTGAAGTAATGGTAGGTTCTGTTATCGATTTGCAGTTGTGAGCGGGTGCCAAGGGAATCGTTGCCGAGTTTCATAAATCCTTATCTCCCATTCTTCTGTGCAGGTCTCGTGTCGGGGCATCTCCTGTCCCGCCACGCACGGGTACGTCAGAACCCAAGGATTGTGAACCAAAACCCGGAGCTAAACAATGTGCGCCCGCCGCGTGCGACCTGTTCCGATGCATGCAGCGTCCGATGCATACAGCCGGCCAGATTGAACACTGTGACCCAACCAAATCCGTTGCGGGTCGCTAAAGAAGCCGCAGGTGCTTGTCACATGACCGCCATCCACTGCGGCGAACACAACATATGCAGCGTCGCACACCACGGCTTGGAGGAGTCCCCCGACTTGAACAAATGTCTGGCGCATCAGTCCCACTGCTGAGTTCAACTCAGCGGAGGCCCTATGGAAGGAAGAAATATGCGACGGCAGGCCCGATATTTTCTGCCGTTTCGGGTGTTCAGTTTTATTGTTCTGCTTCTGATGGGTGTGGCCATTCTCTACGCAGGTGGCATTTCCATCTACCACTGGAATGGCATCGGGGTGTAAAGGAGCTGAACTATCATGACCAATCGACAGGCGCGCATTTTTGCGATTGCATCCACTGGCATATTTACGCTGATTTTTCTCGTGCTGACGCTGGACAGTCACCGCCAGTTTCCCGAGTTGACTCACTCACAGAACATAACGCCCCAGGTCACCAGCGGCATGGACGTGTGGCACAAATACAACTGTATCAACTGCCACACGCTCTTTGGCGAGGGGGCTTACTATGCCCCGGACCTGACCAAAATCACCAAACTGCGGGGCGACGCCTACCTGCAGGCCTACATGCGCGATCCCTCGCAATTCTATGATGAGCAGACCCACCGCCGGTTAATGCCGACCCAGGATCTCGCGGAGCAGGAAATCACTGACCTGATTGCCTTTCTCGACTGGGTCAGCGAAGTGGACAACCAGGACTGGCCGCCGCGTCCGATTCTGGTGACAGGCAGTTACGTTCCCGGAGCGGACACATTGAGCTCCAGTCCCGCGACCAACGGCGGCGCACCGCCCGGCGTAACGCCGGTGGACGCCGAAGACGACCCGAGGGCCAAGGGGCAGAACCTGTTCCGCACCGTCACTCCCGCCTGCAACGCCTGCCATTCAACGGCGCCTGGAGCCAACATGGCCGGCCCGACGCTGGCGGGGCTCGCGACCCGCGCGGCTCAGATCATCGAATCCGACGAATACGAAGGGGAAGCCGAGGACGTGGAGGGGTACATCCGAGAGGCCATCGTGAACCCCAGTGCTCACCTGGTTGAGGGCGCCATGTACTCCGCCAATGGCGTGTCCTTCATGCCCACCGGATACGAGAACAATCTGACCGGGGAACAACTGGATCAACTCGTCGCCTACCTCAGCTCGCTGGAATGATGAACGGCGGCGAGACCTTCGCCGCCGGCAATAGGGAGAGAAATGATGCGTTACAAATCCCAGTCGGTCGCCTACTGGTACTTTGCCGTTGCTGTAGTGCTCTTTGGCCTGCAACTGGTGTTCGGACTGCTGTCCGCTTCCAAATATCTCGGCCCCGATCCGCTGCTCTACGTCCTGCCCTTTGATGTAACAAAAGTCATTCACACCAATTTGTTAATTGTCTGGGTACTCACAGGTTTCATGGGTGCCACCTACTGGATGATCCCGGACGAGTCGCGCACTGAACTGCACAGCGTGAAGCTGGCCTATGTGCAACTGATTTTGTGGGTGTTGATGGGCGTGACTGCGATCATCGGTTACCTGTTTCGCTACGGCACGGGCAACAAATTGCTGGAGCAGCCTCTGCCTCACAAGATCGTTATCGTCATCTGCATGCTGATCTTCCTCTACAACATCGGCATGACCATCAGGAAATCAGGTCGCTTTACCACCACCGAGGGGGTTCTGGTGTTGGGCCTGGTCAGCTCCGCCGTACTCTTCTTTCCCGCCCTGCTCCATTACGAGAATTACACCGTGTCCATCTTCTATCGCTGGTGGACCATCCATCTCTGGGTGGAAGGGGTCTGGATGATGATCATGGGCGGCTTTCTCGCCTACCTGTTGATCCGCCTTTCCGGCGCGGACCGGGAGGTAATGGAAAAGTGGCTCTACGTGATCGTGGGCCTGGTATTCATCGCGGGCATTCTCGGAACGGCGCACCACTATTACTGGGTCGGCGTGCCTACGTACTGGCTGCCCCTCGGCGGCTTTTTCAGCGCGCTTGAACCGGCCGCTCTGGTTGGCATGGCCGCCTACGCCTATTCAGCCATGCGTCGTTCGGGCATGAGCCATCCGAACACGCTGGCATTGCACTGGACTGTGGGCAGTGCCGTTTTTGCACTGTTCGGCGCAGGCTTGCTGGGCCTGGCGCATACCTGGCCCGCGGTGAACAAGTGGACCCATGGCACGCTTGTTACCGCCATGCATGGCCATGCTGCGTTTTACGGAGCCTACGCCATGATTGTGCTGGCCATGATCACCTATGCGCTGCCGTCGCTTACCCATCGCAAGGTGGGCGAGGGCAACACCCTGGGTTATTGGGCGTTCTGGCTGCAGTTGTCCGGCATGTTCGGCATGACCCTCTCCTTTGCCACGGCGGGGATCGGGCAGGTTTATCTGGAGCGCATCATGGGCATGGGGTATCTGGATGCGCAACTGAAGATTCAGGTGCACTTTCTGATGCTGGTGGCAACCGCATCCATGTTTACCATCGGGGTAGCCTTGTTCATCTACGACTTCTTCCGCTGTGCGCCACGCCTCGACGTTACCGCGGATGCGGGCATGGGAACGCAAACCCAGGCGGGTATGGGCAACTCATGATTGATGAACTGCAACTGGCGACATCGGAGTCGGATACGGAGCCTCCCTTCTATCTTCCAGCCGGTAATGAGCTGGAAATCTTCCACCAATGTCATGCCCGGCAGCTGGCCGTGCTTCTCAAGGGACCCACCGGCTGCGGCAAGACGAGACTGGTGGAATACATGGCCTGGCGACTGGGCAGGCCACTGATTACCGTGGCCTGCCACGATGACCTTACCGCCAGTGATCTGGTGGGGCGCTTCCTGGTCCGCCACGATGGCACAGTCTGGCAGGATGGCCCGCTCACCCGGGCGGTGCGCGAGGGCGCGATTTGTTACCTGGATGAGGTGGTGGAAGCGCGTCAGGACACGATTGTGATCCTGCACGCACTCACCGACCATCGCCGCCTGCTGCCCCTCGACAAAACTGGCGAACTGCTGGAAGCGGCGCCGGGGTTCCAACTGGTCGTTTCCTACAACCCCGGCTATCAACGCATGCTCAAGGATCTGAAGCCCAGTACCCGTCAGCGGTTTGTGGCGCTGGAGCTGGATTTTCCGCCCCCGCCGCAGGAGGCGGCTATCGTGGCCCGCGAGAGTGGCGCCAACGATGCAACCGCCCGGGCCCTGGTCGACCTGGCCGAGCGCCTCCGGGCGCTACGGGACCGAGGCCTGGCGGAGGCTCCCAGTACCCGCCTGCTGATCGCCACCGCCAGTCTGGCCACAGCCGGCATCCCCATTCGCGAAGCATGCTACGCGGGCCTTGTTGCTCCCCTGGCTGACGACCACTCCCTGGTAACCGCCATGCGGGACCTGGTAGACGCCAGCTTCGTCTAACCATGGCCGAAGCGGAAGAGCTCCTCAGCGACGCAGCCCGGCACGCAACGGTGTTCATCCGGGAACTGTGGCGGCGCCAGCGCCCGCCCGGAACCCGGTCGCCGGCCCCGGCGTTGCGGGATTTCAGGGAGCGGCTGGACCTGCTGATCAGCGCCACCTGGGGACAGAGCTATCCGCTCCGACCCGCCCAGCCGCCCGCCCGGGCCACTCTGTTGTCCATCCTCTTTCGCTGCGATCGCAAACCTCGCCGCACCGGCCCGGTTCCGGCAACCGATGGTCGCAATATCTGGCTGCCGCCGACAGTGGATGCCGGTGATCAGTCCGAAGCGGCATCCCTTTATCGCGCCATGGCACTGCAGCAGGTGGTGCGGGCCCGGCGCGGCAGTGCCGAGGGTTCTGCAGGGCTGTCGCCCCTTGGGGCGGATCTGTATCTATTGCTTGAAGCCCGGGCGGCGGAGCGCGAATTGATCGGGCAACTGCCGGGACTGGCGGCCAGTCTGCAAGGACTGCGGATCAGGGCGGCGCGACAACGCCCTGCGGTGGCGAGTTTTCCTCCGCTTCGGCAACCCCTTGAACGGCTGTACCAGCAGTTGTTACAGGAGCCGTTGCTTCCTGAGTCAGGCTTACCTGAGCCATGTGGCACCGTAGACCGGGTTTTGCCTCTGACTGCCTCGCCGGAAGAGTCCCGAAGGGTAAGCGAGCGCTTGCTTGCCGCCATGCTGCCGGACTGCGGTCGCGCGGCGCAGCTTGGACCATCGCCCTTGCTCAAAGACTGCTGGACCGGCGAACTGCGCTCCGTCGGTCCCCAGGCGCTCGCCTGGGATTGCGCTCCCGACGAGGACGCGCCCCCGGGGGAAGCCGCACCGCCGCGCAGCGCGCGTCTGAACCGGCGGCCCGAAGTCCGCGAATCACGACCCGGGGAGGAAGACTCTGATTCCGAGGCGCCCTGGATGATTCAACTGGACGAGCCCCACCCGCACGCGGAAGACCCCATGGGCTTGCAGCGCCCCACGGACCGGGACCAGGAGGACAGTGCGGAGCAGTACGGGGATCTGGTGTCCGAGCTGGCGCAGGCCCGCCTGATCTCCAGTCCCGGGCGGCCCCGGGAGGTGCTCCTCGCGGACGACCCCCCGGACGCCCGCGCCCGCCGGGAACTGCGGGCCCGAATCCGGGAGGGCCGGGGCATCGCCTATCCGGAGTGGGATTATCGTCGGGAAGCCTACCGGGAAGAGGGCGCGGTGGTGCGGTTACTCACGCCGGACCGAGGCTCCCGGGAGTGGGTTGAGGCGACTCTGGAGCAACATCGGGCCATGCTGGGCGAGATCCGCCGCCGCTTTGAGATGCTGCGAGCGAAGCCGGCCTGGGAGCGAAAGCGGCCGGACGGCGAGGAAATCGACATCGACGGCTATACCGAGGCTCGCGCGGATTTCCTGGCCGGCGGCAGCCTGGGAGAGGGCTTTTATTGCAGCCGCCGCCAGGCCGACCGCAATCTCGCCATCACCCTGCTGGTTGATGTCAGCGGCTCCACCGATAGCTGGGTCGCCGCCAACCGGCGCATCATCGATGTGGAGCGGGAAGCGTTACTGCTGGTGAGCGAGGCACTGGAGGGGCTCGGTGAGCCCTGGTCCGTGTTGACGTTCTCGGGCGAGGGGCCTCAAGCCGTCACCGTGCGGTGCATCAAGGGGTTCGGGGAGCCCTATCGCCAGGAGGTTTCGCGACGCATCAGCGCCCTGGAACCGGAGCACTACACCCGGGCCGGGGCCGCAATCCGCCACGCCAGCGTCGAGCTCATGAAAAAGCCGGCGGCTCACCGCCTGCTTTTGCTTTTGTCCGATGGAAAACCCAATGACCGGGACGATTACGAGGGACGCTACGGGGTGGAAGATATGGCCCAGGCCGTGAAAGAGGCGAGACTCCAGGGTATTCACCCCTTCTGCCTGACCATCGATCGCCAGGCGGCGGCCTATCTGCCCAGGATATTCGGTGCCGGGCACTACGCCTTGCTGCCTGAGCCGGAACGCCTGCCTGTGGCTTTGCTGGACTGGATGCGGCGACTGGTGAGCCACTGAACTCCCGTGAGCACGCCGTCCATTGCCGGCGGATCAGGCCGGCGGATCAGGCCGGCGGATCGGCATCTGAACCCGCCGCGATCCTCAGTGGCTCGCCTCAGATCACACCCAGTGCAATCATGGCTTCCGCAACGCGCCGGAAGCCCACAATGTTGGCGCCTACAACGTAATTGCCTTTCATCCCGTATTCCTGCGACATCTGATAACAATCGTCATGAATGGCGCCCATGATCTGTTGCAGGCGTCTCTCGGTGTGCTCGAAAGTCCATGCATCGCGGCTGGCGTTCTGCTGCATCTCCAGCGCCGAAGTAGCCACTCCGCCGGCGTTGGCGGCCTTGCCCGGGCCGTAGGCGATGCCGGCATCCTGAAAGATTTTTACTCCCTCCGGACGGGTCGGCATGTTGGCGCCTTCGCTGATCGCGATGCAACCGTTCTTCACCAGTGTTTCGGCGGATGCGCCATCCAGTTCGTTCTGTGTGGCGCAGGGGAGGGCGATCTCACAGGGCACGTCCCAGATGTTGCCCTTCGGCAGGAACTCCGCTTGTTTGTGCTCATCCGTGTAGTGACGAATGCGTTTGCGTTCCACCTCTTTCAGGCGCTTGACCGTGTCGAGATCGATCCCGTTCTTGTCCACGATAACTCCGCCCGAGTCGGAACAGGCGATGACCTTGGCACCCAGGGTTTGCAGCTTTTCCATTGCGTAAATGGCCACATTGCCGGAGCCGGATACGACACAGGTCTTGCCGTCCAGACTTTCACCTCGCGCGCGCAGCATCTCCTGAGCAAAGAAGACGGTTCCGTAGCCGGTCGCTTCCTTGCGAACCAGCGCGCCGCCCCATTCCGGACGCTTGCCGGTAAGTACGCCTGATTCGTAGCGATTGGTGATGCGCTTGTACTGGCCGAACAGGTAGCCAATCTCCCGTGAGCCCACACCGATGTCTCCCGCCGGAACGTCGGTCATTTCACCGATGTGGCGATACAGTTCGGTCATGAAGCTCTGACAAAAGCGCATCACTTCCGCATCGCTCTTGCCCTTGGGGTCGAAGTCGGAGCCGCCCTTGGCGCCGCCGATCGGCAGGCCAGACAGAGCGTTCTTGAAGGTCTGTTCAAAACCCAGGAATTTGATGGTGCCGAGGAACACTGACGGGTGAAAACGCAGACCGCCCTTGTAGGGGCCAAGCGCACTGTTGAAGCCCACCCGGAAGCCGCGATTGATTTGCACCTCACCACTGTCGTCGACCCAGGGCACCCGGAAAATAATCTGTCGTTCCGGCTCGCAGATGCGCTCAATGATTTTGTGCTCAGCGTATTCCGGGTGCTTCTTCAGGACGGGGCCAAGCGTTTCGATAACTTCCTTGACCGCCTGATGAAATTCCAATTCACCCGGGTTTCGAGCAATGACTTGCTCAAAGATCTCATTGATTCGTGTGTTTACGTCACTCATAGTCACTCCTGTAGAGCCCGGTTTTTAGGCGAAAAGTGCGACATCTTAGTGGTTTTTTGCACCAAGTTGTAGCAGCTGCGCCAAGTTAGTGCCTTCCGTGGGCGCAAAGAAACGCAATGGTCGTGAGCGAAGCAGCCCGTTCCGCCGTCACCCGCACTTGGAATTTCCGCAGCTCAGACAAGTCTTGCAGCCATCCATTAGAATGACCGCCTTGGTGTGGCACTTCAGGCACAACTCGGCGCTGGAGGGATAGTCGTCACCGGATGTGATCAGATCATGCCGCGCGTCGTACTCGCGACGTTTCTCCGCGAGAACCGATTTTTGAACGTCGCTGAGCTCCTCGGTTTTCAGCAGGCCGATTGCCTTCAAGTGGGTCTCGATCGTATCCCCGATCTCCGCTACCAACGAGGGCATGAATCGTCCGCCGGTTTTGAAATAGCCGCCTTGTGGGTCGAACACAGCTTTCAGTTCTTCGGCCAGAAAGGTAACGTCGCCGCCCTTGCGGAAAACCGCCGATATTACCCGCGTGAGCGCCACCACCCACTGGAAATGCTCCATGTTCTTGGAGTTGATGAATATCTCGAAGGGCCGGCGCAATTCGTGGTGGGTTCCCGGGTTCAGCACCACATCGTTGATGGTGATATACAAGGCGTGCTCCGATAATGGAGTTTTTACCTTATACGTCGTGCCCTGCAGGACTTCCGGTCGTTCCAGTTTCTCGTGCATTTGCTCGATGACGAAATCTTCAATCCCATCCGTTTTTTTCACAGTCGCACTGATGATGGGTTGTTCAATAACTGCAGTTGTCATGATCTGTATCCTCCAGGAGCAGTCTTCGTGAACTGCCGTCTAGAATTTTCCGTAGTACCCTTCTCTTATGGCGTCGTACAGGTTGGCCGCAGTATGCAATTCGCCGTCGTACTCCACCGTCTCGTCGCCGCGAAGCTCGATCTTCTGGCCGTCTTCCAGTTCGAACACATAGATGGTGTTCTCCAGGTCCTGCCGCTTCACCAGAACACCCTGGAAAGCTTCCGGGTTGAAGCGAAAAGTGGTGCAGCCTTTCAAGCCCTTCGAATGAGCGTAGAGATAGATGTCCTTGAAGGTTTCATAGGAAATATCGGTTGGCACATTGATGGTCTTGGAAATGGATGAATCGATCCATTTCTGGGCAGCCGCCTGCACGTCCACGTGTTGTTCCGGCGTAACCTGATCACTGGTTACGAAATAATCCGGAAGACTTTGGCTGCTGCCGTCCAAATCCGGTTCATGGCCCGGTTCCTGGAGCGCGCGGTAACGCAGCAGCTCATAGGAATATACATCGACCCGTTCTTTGGTTTTGCGACCGGTGCGAATAATGTTGCGCGAATAGTGGTGGGCAAAACTCGGTTCGATGCCGTTACTGGCGTTGTTGGCGAGCGACAGGGAAATGGTACCGGTGGGCGCAATGGAACTGTGGTGCGTGAAGCGGCAGCCATGTTCGGCAATCTGATTGACCAGCTCGGGATCTTCCTCGGACAGCTGCATCATGTAGCGGCTGTATCGGGCCATCAGCTCGCGGCCGGTTGCCCTGTCCCCCACCTTGTAACGTTGGCCCAACGCGGGCCTTTGCGTGAGCATGAGGGGTGTCACTTCAAACTCTTCGTTGAACAGCGGTGCCGGGCCTTTCTCCTTTGCAAGTTTAACGCCTTCTCGCCACCCGGTAAGGGCCAGTTCCTTGCTGAGCTGTTCGGTGAAGGCTATCGACGCGGGACTTCCGTACGGAATCCGCAGCATCGTGAGGGCCGAGCCAAGACCGAGAAAACCCATGCCGTGCCGGCGCTTGCGATATATTTCGTCCCGTTGTTGTTGCAGGGCGAGGCCGTTGATCTCCACCACGTTGTCCAGCATTCGCGTGAAGGTGGCCACCAGACGCCGATACTTGTCCCAGTCGAAATGGGCTGAGGAGTTGAATGGTTCATTGATGAAGCTGGTGAGATTGACCGATCCCAGCAGACAGCTTCCGTATGGTGGCAGGGGTTGCTCGCCGCAGGGGTTGGTGGCGCGGATGGTTTCGCAGAACCAGTTGTTGTTCCACTCGTTGACGCGGTCCACCAGAATGAACCCGGGTTCCGCAAAGTTGAAGGTGGAGCGCATGATCTGATCCCACAACTGGCGAGCCGGCACCCGCTTGTAGACGCGGCAGGCCACTTCCCCTTTTGAGTTGCGCAGATACAGACCATCCAGATGGTCCAGGCGGCGATATTCAAGGTCCGGGTCTTCGCCGTCCTGCCGTTCCAGGTCCCGTTGCATGACCGGGAAGGAAAGCGCCCACATGGCGTCCTCTTTGACGGCGTGAATAAACTCATCGGTAATCAGCAGCGAAAGGTTGAACTGCCGCAGTCGACCAGGCTCGCGCTTTGCGCGAATGAACTCCATCACGTCCGGGTGATGAATGTCGAAGGTGGCCATCTGCGCGCCGCGGCGCCCTCCGGCAGAGGAGATGGTGAAACACATCTTATCGAACACGTCCATGAACGAGAGCGGACCGGAGGTATGAGCCCCCGCTCCCGCCACGAAAGCCCCGCGCGGTCGCAAGGTCGAAAATTCGTAGCCGATTCCACAACCGGCCTTCAGCGTGAGCCCCGCTTCCAGGTTTTTTTCGAGAATGCCGCGCATTGAATCCTCGATGGTGCCGGATACGGTGCAATTGATCGTGGATGTCGAAGGCTTGTATTTCAGGGCGCCGGCATTGGAAATGATGCGCCCGGCGGGAATGGCGCCGTTGTGTAATGCCCATAGAAATTCTTTCTTCCAGTGGGCTTTGCGTTTTGGTTCCAGGTCAGCCAGGCTTCCGGCCACCCGCTCCCAGGTGTCAGCCACGGTTGCATCGATATTTCGCGCGCCCTCTTTAAGGCGGTATTTTTTATCCCAGATGTCGTAAGCGGCTTCCTGTAACGGAACCTCGACAGGGCCGCTTCTCGGGTCCGCGACTGGCGGTTGCATATGGATCTCCTGCTGTTGCCCCAATCAAAAAGTGTGGTGTTTGTACCAGGCCGCGTCGGGCCTGGCAGGCCGTGCGCACAGAATTGCAACAACCTGCCAGTCCGGTGGGCTCAGGGAGCGCCCGATCCCACCGGTGGTCCGCTACTTCAGGGTCACAGTGCCCTGCATGAGGGAGGAGTGGCCGGGGAAGGAGCAGAAAAACATGTAGTCGTTGCCCTGTTCCAGTTTGTCCACTGCGAAGGTCACCGATGTTTTTTCGCCGCCACCGATAATCTCCGTCGCGGCAATTACCCGCTCGTCGTTGGGTTTGAGATAGTTGTTCTCAAGGCCCGCAGCGATTCCGTCCTGAGCGATGCCCTGTAGGTCTTCCGCCTTGCTCAACACCCAGTTATGGCCCATGGCTGTTTTGTCCAGTTGGCCGCTATGAGTCAGGTTGACTGTGAACTCGTCGCAGCCGGAATCTATTTCTATGGCCTTCGTGTCGTACTGAATGGCATCGTTACTGTCCACTGTGATTTCGCACTCCTGAGCGAAGGCCAGACTCGCAAAGGCGGAAAGGCCGAAAATTGCGGCGGCTCGAAGAAGGGTTCCTGATTTCATATCCAATCTCCTTTGGGTTGAAAAAATGATGCAAGAAGCGCAGTTCTTTGGCTTGGGGCGGGCCGGATAGTTTCTCCGGCTCCTCCCCTGGTTGCACTGGCTCAGGCATCGAGAGTGACGGGGCCTTCGGTCGCGCGGGCTGGTTGTGCAAGCTCACCCGGTGCACTGAAGAAGACGCCCTTGACCACCTGCCAACTCACCGCCAGCGCACCGACGATGAAGACCACGTCGCCAAAGGTGCGGATCCAGCGCAGGGTTTCCATCAGGCTCTGCTGCATGAAGTGCTCGCTGCGCGCATACCAGAGTCCTTCAGAGGCACTGGCGGCAAACTGAATGAGACCGATGGGCAGCAGGCTGGTGAAGATCATCAGGACGAGCCCGGCATTGAGCCACCAGAACCCGGTCTTCATCAGGCGCTCGTCAAAGACCAGTTGCGGGCGGATGTAACGGAGCACCAGCAGGGTGAAGCCCAGCGCGAGGAAGCCGTACACCCCGAACAGTGCGGCGTGAGCGTGCACCGGCGTGGTGTTGAGGCCCTGGATGTAGTACAGGGAGATGGGCGGGTTGATCATGAAGCCGAACACCCCAGCACCGAGCATGTTCCAGAAGGCGACGGCCACGAAGAAGATCAGAGGCCATTTGATTCGCTGCATCCAGACGGCGCGGTTTTTCAGGCGCCAGTTTTCCCAGGCTTCATAGCCCAGCACGACCAGGGGAACCACTTCCAGGGCGCTGAAGGTGGCGCCGACCGCCATCACCGGGGTGGTTGTGCCGGAGAAATAGAGGTGATGGAAGGTGCCCGGGATGCCGCCCAGCATGAACAGTGAGGCGGAAGCGAGGCTGGCGCCAGTGGCGATTCTGCGGGACACCAGACCCATGCTGCAGAAGATGAATGCCAGTGCCGTGGTGGCGAAGACTTCAAAGAACCCCTCCACCCACAGGTGCACGATCCACCACCGCCAGTATTCCATCACGGACAGATGGGTGCGCTCACCATAGAAGAAGCCCGCGCCGTAGAACAAACCGATTGCTACTACGGAGGCGGTCAGCAGTGCCAGCAGGTTCTTGTCACCGGGCTGGCGCAGGGCAGGTACGATGGCGCGCAGCATCAGCACGAGCCAGAAGGCGATGCCCAGGAACTTGCCAATCTGCCAGAGGCGTCCAAGGTCCACATATTCATAGCCCTGGTGGCCGAGCCAGAAGTTGAGATTAGTGGGCATGATCTGGGCGATCGCCAGGTAATTGCCGATGAATGAACCGGCAACCACAACCACGAGGGCCCAGAACAGAACGTCCACTCCCAGCTTCTGGTATTTGGGATCCTTGCCGCCATTGATAATCGGCGCAAGGAACAGGCCCGCGGCCAGAAAGCCGGTGGCGATCCAGAAAAGGGCCGACTGGATATGCCAGGTGCGGGTCAGGCTGTAGGGAAACCACTGACTCACATCAATCCCGTAGAACTCCTGCCCCTCCACGGTGTAATGGGCCGTGAAGCCGCCCAGGAACACCTGGAAGGTGAACAGGGCGACCACGAGAAACAGATACTTGCCCAGTGCACGCTGGGACGGCGTGAGGTTGACCAGCGAGATCGGATCGCGCGCGGGTGCAGCGGGTTCCTGTTCATCCTCCTTGCGGAGAAAGGCCCAGGCCCAGATGAGTCCGCCCACACCAGCGATGAGCAACACCACGCTGATCACCGACCACATGATGTTCTCCCCGGTGGGCCGGTTATCGATCAGCGGCTCATGAGGCCAGTTGTTGGTATAGGTTGCTGCGCTGTCCGGCCGTTCGGTGGCGGCGGCCCAGGCGGTCCAGAAGAAGAACTCCGCCATGCGCGCGCGACGTTCGGCGTCCGGCAGAGTGTTTTCCTTCATTGCGTAGCTTTCGCGAGTGCCCTGCAACTCGGCGGCATCGCTGAACAGACGGCTGTAGTAATCCGCGGTTTGTGCCATGGCCTGTGCGCGGCGCTCGGACACGACCAGTGTGCCCGTGTCGTGATCGTAGTCGTTGCCGCGGTAGGCGGTTTTCAACTCGTGACGCAGGGCGGCCTGGTCGCGGCCATTCAGTTCGTCATAGGAGCGCCCATATTGATCCACGGCCGCCAGATCCAGCCAGGTGACCAGTTCCCGGTGCAGCCAATCCGCCGTCCAGTCGGGGGCCTGGTAGGCGCCGTGGCCCCAGATGGAACCCAACTGCATACCACCCACGGACTGCCAGGCCGTCTGGCCGTCGAGAATGCTCTCCCGGGTCATGAGTGTTGTGCCGTCTTCGGTGACGACTGCGTCAGGGATGGGTGGAGCCTTGCGGTAAACCTCCGTGCCAAAGAATCCGAGGATTCCAAAGGTGACGGCGACTACTGCGATCAGCAGCCACCAGAGTTTGCGGTACTCAGCCATGGGTTGTCTCCTTGTGCTGGCCGTCGATGTAATGAAAAGGAAATCGTTGCGAAACGTGGCATGCGATGGCGCCGGGTACGGCGTCGATGGCGGGGTCGAGGGTGTTCATGTCTGCTCTCCGGCGGATGTCGAAAGCGCTGCCTGCGAGGCAGTTGTGCAGTTCAGCTAAGATGCAGTCTAAATGCATCTTTCAATGATGTAAAATAAATGCATGTTTAATTCTGCTGTAGTTGATCGAAGTCACGTCACCTCTTTCGCCAACCTGCTTGACAGGGGAGGGGAGCTAACCAACCATGGGCCGAGGGCAGTTCGGGCACGAAACGGAAGGACATCCGTCGTCGCCCACCCGGATTCCGCGTAGCACGCTTTTTTCGATGACGACAACGTTTGATAAGGAGATCAACGTGGCGAGCATCCCCAACGAAGCACTCTTTTATATCCCCCAACGAGATCTGGCCGTTCGAGACCTGCTTGAAGTTCTCTACGATCGGCCGTCCCAATCCGTGGTCAACAAAAGCCTGATCGTGAATCCCCATCTGCATGGAGATTGGATTCGCGCCGGGCAATTGGTCATTGTGACCCCTGTGGAGCCGGGTCCCTGTGCGCTCTGGGAGCGGCAAATGGCATTGGCAGCAGCCCACGTGGACCGGCAACTGGACAAGCTCCACCCCCGCGAGCGTGCCACTGTGGCCACCCATTACGCGTTGCTGAGCAATCTCGCGTCGCTGGAATCAGCGACCGCGTGGAAAAACCCGCATTTCATGCTTCTAAAGCAGCAGATCGAGCGCGCGGTGGACCCCCGTCAACGGTCCGGGGGACTGGCACGCCGCCAGCGGTCCATGGAGATCGGGGCCGCGATCGACGGCCTGCTGGCACGCCGGCTGTTCGACCCCCGGGCATCGGCCGCTCGCATCAAGGCCCGCATGAATGTGCGCGCCGACGCGGCCGTCCATCAGTGGAAGACCCAGGTGGGGCAGGCCAAAAACCTGGAGACCTTCAAGCGCCATTACGCGCGGATCATCGCAGGAGCAAAACAGCTGACCCATTTCGGCCAGGTCTCCCTGGCTCTCAATGTGGAGCCCGCGGGTCCACAGCTCGGGCACTCGCCTGTTGCCGCACCCGCAGGTAACAGCCAAAGCTTCGGGGCCCTGGGCGACCGAGCGCGTGCCTGTCACCTGGTGTTCCGCATGCAATGGGGCCACGCCGGCCAGCTGTGGTGCGGAATCGCCTGCCCCCGCGCCACTCTGGGTGGTTCCTCCAGGGACACGGGCGGACTGATTTACAACCAGTTGCATCGCGTGCCCGCCTGAGTTCCCCGGCTGCAGGAAAGCGGCAGAATTGCCGCTTTTCCTGCCCCTCTTAACCTATCCCGGCATCCTTTAGCGCCACGAGGTGTGAACAGCTTCGGTCACCCCGTGCAGCTGCCTCGCGCAGGTTCACCAGATCCTTCAGCAACGATTTTGTTAATCCAGATCAAAGAAGTGTTACTAAAGATGCGGGAAAAATGCATCTTATGGGCTAGACTGTTGATGTGAAAGTATTTCCCACACACAGGGAGCCCCGAAATGTCTGACAAATTCCGCGCCGGTCGCCTCCCGTGGCTATGCCTCGCCTGGGGCAGCCTCGGACTTGGAGCGGCCGGAGTAGTGCTGCCACTGCTCCCCACTACCCCTTTCGTCCTGCTCGCCGCCTGGGCGGCTCCCAAAGCCTCTCCAAACCTGGGAGTCTGGCTCGAAGCCCATCCGCGTTTCGGCGCGCTGCTCACCGACTGGCGTCGGGAGCGCGCGGTACCGCGCCGCGCAAAACTGGCCGCGATAGCGCTGATGAGCCTGAGCTGGTTGCTTCTCTGGATGCTCGACACTGCCCCGGTGGCCCTCGGGTTCATCGCTCTGGCATTTGCGTGCGTAAGCACTTACTTGTGGACTCGTCCCCTTCCTGAAAGAGAGCGTTCCTGTGCCTGAACAAATACTCAAGCTGGCCGCTGCCGGCGAGCGTCGCCTGCCGAGTCTGTTGGCCCATCCTTTCCGCCCCTTTTTCGTCATGGTCGGCGTTTACGGTGTACTGGTGGTCCTGGCCTGGATGGCCTTTCTGTTTGGCGGTTGGCCGCTGCCCATCGGCTGGTCCCCGCTCCAGTGGCATGCTCACGAGATGCTTTACGGACTGGTCCCGGCCGCTATCGCGGGTTTCCTGCTGACCGCCATGACCAACTGGACCGGTGCGAAACCTCTCCAGGGGGGTGCGCTGCTCGCCATGCTGTTGCTCTGGGCCGCCGGCCGGGCCGTCATGTGGTTTGCGGGCTGGCTGCCCGGTTGGCTGGTGGCGGCAGTGGATCTCGCCTTCCTGCCGGTCCTTGCGGTTTACGTGGCGAGCGTTTTGATTCGACATCGCAACCGCCGCAACCTGATTCTGGTGGCTGTATTGACTCTGTTGTTCAGCGGCAACCTGCTGATGCAACTGGGGCTCGTAAGCGGATCGACCGGGCTGCTGGCCCGTGGCCAGCAGCTGGGGTTCGATCTGATCACGGTTTTGATGGTGGTGATCGGAGGCCGAATCATTCCGGCCTTCAGCGGCAACTGGCTGCGAGCCCAGGGTGACGATCCGGCAGCGATCAGGACCTGGCCTGTGCTGGAACGCGCGGCCCTGGGAAGTGTTGCGCTGCTGGTGGTGCTGGACGCATTCGCGGTCGGCCCCCAATGGATTGGCACCGCGACCCTGCTTGCGGCCGCACTTCACGCACTGCGCCTGTTCGGCTGGTCCGGCTGGCGAGTCCTACGCGAACCGCTGTTGTGGATTCTCCATCTGGCGTACTTGTGGATTGTGCTCGCCCTGTTGCTGCGCGGACTGTCGGCTTTCGTCGACGCCGTTCCTGCCTCGCTGTGGCAGCACGCTCTTGGGCTCGGCGGAATTGCCACTCTGATACTGGGGGTCATGACCCGGGTGGCCGTAGGGCATACCGGTCGGCCGCTGCAGCTGCCGCGATCCGGTCTGTTGATTTATCTCGCAATTTTTGCGGCCACTTTGCTTCGCCTGATCGCGGCCGTGGGCTGGATTGATTACCGGGTGGGCGTGCTCGCGGCAGCACTGTTCTGGGTTCTCGCATTCAGCCTCTTTCTGGCCCTTTACGTTCCGATCCTGGCTGCACCCCGGCCCGATGGACGACCCGGTTGAAGGAGAAGTAGACCATGCGGATTACACGGTACACCGACTATGCCCTGCGCGTGATGATGTATGTGGGTTTGAAAGACCCGGAACTCGCCACTATTCGCGAGATCGCAAACAGTTACGACATTTCAAGAAACCACCTGATGAAAGTTGTACAAGAGCTGAACAACCGCGGCTACCTGGTGGCGACTCGCGGTAAGAACGGCGGTCTGCGTCTGAAGGACCTTCCCGAGAACATCAACGTTGGGAGACTGGTGCGGGACATGGAGCAGGATTCTGAACTGGTGGAATGCTTTGGGTGCTCCTCATCCTGCGTTATTACGCCGGCCTGTGAGTTGAAAGGAATCTTTGCGCGGGCGATGGACGCATTCTTTCATGCCCTGGATCAGTACACACTGGCGGACCTGCTGCCCACCGCCATGCAGCCCCAACTGCTCGAACTTTTGAACGTCCTTACAGTGGACGCAACCGGAAAAAGCAAGTCGGAGGACCCCTGAAAAACCGATATAAACAGCACCTAACACACAGCAAACCGCAGAGAGCATTACCTACAGGAGAATCTCCATGAAACAGCTTCTCGCAGCCCTCACCGCGTCTTTATGCTTTATCGTGGGCATGGCGAACGCACAACAGCTTAGCAGTGATGTCGAGTATCGACCGGATGTGACATTTACACTGCGCACGGACATTGCCGATGGGAAGTTGGTGTTCATTAGCGAATCCGGCTCCACAAAAGGTGAAGTGAACCCGGACCTGCGCGTGCCCGAAGGCGCGGTGGTTCAGATCAACATTGTCAACCAGGATGGTGCGGTGCACGACATCGCGATACCGGAGTTTGGCGTAAAATCCCAGCAGGTCATTGGCCGCGGCGCTGCCACGGCGGTTGTATTCCGGGCCAACAAAAGTGGCGAGTTCGAATATCTGTGTACGCTGCCCGGACACAAGGCGGCGGGGATGTTTGGAGCGCTGATCGTCGGCGAGCCACAATCGGCGCAGGCCAGTGATCTTCCCGATGTGTCCATGGACCCTACCAATGTCGGTGAGCCCGTGGGCAAGCGCAAGCCTCGCAATCTGACCGTTGATCTTGAAACGACCGAGATTGAAGCCACGCTCGGGGACGGCAGCACCTACAAGTACTGGACCTTCAACAATACTGTTCCCGGTCCCTTCGTTCGTGCGCGCGAGGGCGACACCGTTACCATCAACATGACCAACGCCAAGGACAGCCTGCACATCCACTCCATTGATTTGCACGCAGTGACTGGACCCGGCGGCGGCGCGGCTGTAACCCAGGCTGCACCCGGTCAGACCAAAAGTTTTACCTTCAAAACATTACAGCCGGGGCTCTACGTCTACCATTGCGCAACTCCCATGGTGGCCCAGCACATCACCAACGGGATGTACGGCATGATCCTGGTGGAACCGGAAGGCGGACTGGCTCCGGTCGATCGGGAGTTCTATGTCATGCAGGGGGAGTTGTACACAGCAGAGCGTCACGGATCTCGCGGTCTTCATGAGTTCTCCCTGGACAAGCTGCTGGCCGAAACGCCGGAGCACATGATGTTCAATGGAACCATGGCTGCCCTGACCACCACCTACCCCATGGAAGCGGAGGTGGGCGAAACCGTGCGCATCTTCTTCGGCGTGGGCGGCCCCAACCTGTCTTCCAGCTTCCATGTAATTGGCGAGATCTTTGATCGGGTTTATGATCAGGCATCCTTGACCAGTCCTCCTCTGACTGATGTCCAGACGACTCTTGTTCCGCCCGGCGGCGCGACAATGGTCGAGTTCAAGGTGGAGTACCCCGGACGCTACACGGTTGTGGATCACGCTCTGACGAGAGTGGAGAAGGGGCTGGCGGGTGTGTTGACGGTGAAAGGCAAGGCAGACTCCAAGATTTTTCACTCCAAGGAGAAAGTCGACGCCAATCATTGATCCCGTCGGATTGGGTCGGGTTTTTGCCTGACCCAGCCCTCGGTACTACAAGGCTACAATGGAGGTTGGGCTGGGCCGCGAGGCCTGGCCCAACCGTTTTGCTTTTTGCGGATGACACGAAGGGAGATGTCGGTGAGCTACGATATTCGATTCAAGCGCGTCTACGAGGCTGCGGCAAAAGCCGATGGCGCCCGCGTGTTGGTGGATCGCCTGTGGCCGCGGGGCAAGCGCAAGGAGGAGTTGGCGCTGACCCATTGGTACAGGGACGCGGCGCCGTCGAGGGATTTACGCCGGGCGTGGCACCAGGGGGATCTGGACGAACGCACGTTTGCGCGCAGATATCGCAAGGAGCTGGATCACAATGTGGAAGCACTGATCCCGCTGATGCGCTATGTTCGCAAAGGTCGGCTTACGCTGCTGACTGCGGCGCGGGATCCACGACACTCCCACTTGCCGGTTCTGCAGGAAGCTCTGGAAGCGGAGCTGGACCGGGAGGACTGCGAGGCAGATGGGCGGGACCCCAGTTCGCCCGTGTGTTATGAAGGGCGGGTACATGGCCGGAAGTAAATTTTGTTTGGGGTACTGGATCAGTGGGTGCGGCTGTCAGAAAGCTGCGTGAAGGCTTATGCCAGGCAGCGATCCGGCACTCACGCCTGGGACACGCCGTAAATACGTCCCTGTAGGCTCGGACGCGGCATCCATGCCGCGTACGGTCCCAGGCATGAGCGCCGGATCACTGCCGCATCGCTCAGTGCCGATTGAAAGATTTTCACTAGCGAGATCCGAGCATCGGGTAATCCGTGGCTCTGCCCCGAATCGGTTTGTTTTTTCCGCCCGTAGGCACCCAATTCTCAGCAGCAATCCGGTCCTGGCTCCGGTTACCGTACGCGGCATGGATGCCGCGTCCGAGCCCCCAGGGATGGGTTCACGGCGTGTCACCGGAGCCAGGACCGGATTGCGGCCTGGCACCACACCAATCACTACGACACCACACCAATCACTACGACACCACACCAATCACCACGGCACCGCACCAAAACGCCACGACCCCAATCCAAACACCACCTGGCCCAGGCTCCCCGTCAAATTATGCGCGAATAACGGATCTGATTGTTCGCCTTGAGGTAGGCGTCGAAGACCATGCAAATGCGTCGGATCAGTAAGCGTCCCGAGTTATGCACGCGAATGCCCTCATCGTTCAGGCTGATCAGTCCGTCCTCCACCATGGGCGCAAGCTGCGCGAGTTCGTCTTCGAAGTGTTCGCGCGCCCGGACGGGGAACTGCCGCTCTACATCCGCAAAATCCAACCGGAAATGGCAGATCAACTGATTGATCACGTATTGGCGCAGATTGTCTTCCTCGCTCAACACAAACCCCCGGTGGAAAGGTCTCTGATCCCCGTCGATCCGTTGCTGATAACGGTTCAGCTCCTTTTCGTTCTGGACATAGGTTCCGCCGAAAGCACTGATGGCCGACACGCCGAAGGCCACCAGGTCGCACTCACCATGGGTGGAATATCCCTGGAAGTTGCGTTGTAACCGACCTTCCTGTTGAGCCCGGACCAGGCTGTCTTCGGGTTTGGCGAAATGGTCCATTCCGATGTAAACATAGCCGGCCTCCTGCAGGCGCTCGATCGCCATGTGGAGCAACTCCATCTTGGCCTGCGGAGAAGGAATGTCCGCCTCATTGATCAGACGCTGGCTTTTGAACAGGTGTGGCATGTGGGCGTAGTTGAACAGCGACAGCCGGTCCGGTGAAAGCTCGATCACCTGTTCCAGAGTGGTACCTACACTTTCGAGAGTTTGCAGGGGCAGGCCATAAATCAGATCCATACTGATGGAAGAGTAGTCTTGCGTACGCAACGCCTTCACCAGCGCACTGACTTCCTCAACACTGTTGTATCGGTTCACCGCCTTCTGCACGCGCGGATCAAAATCCTGCACGCCCATGCTGACACGATTGAACCCCAAGGTACGCAGATGTCCCATTGTGCTGGCTGCGACGCGCCCCGGGTGTATTTCGATCGAGTATTCGCCGCTGTCGTCATCCAGCAGATCGAAATGCCGACCCGTGGCTTCCATCAGCCAGGTCATCTCCTCATCGCTGATGAAGGTGGGGGTGCCGCCGCCCCAATGGAGCTGGGTCACGGGTTTGCGGGTGTCAAACAACTCCGCCTGCATGGCCATCTCCTTGTCCAGCCGACGCAGATAGGGCATGGCCCGCTCTTTATTATGGGTCACGACCTTGTTGCAGCCGCAGTAAAAACACAGGGTGTCACAGAATGGCAGGTGGAAATAGAGCGACAGGGGAGAGTCCGTGGCGTTGCTGCGGGCAATCGCGGTCCGCAACTGCTCCTCGGAAAAGTCATCACTGAACTGCGGTGCAGTGGGATAGGAGGTGTAGCGGGGGCCGGTAAGATCATAACGACCCAGCAAAACTGGATCCCACGCAAGGGATTCGGAAAAAAGCGACATAAGGAACTTCTTCTAGTGGGCCCCGCAGGGCCGGGGATGGAGGCCGGAGAATGCGTGTGAGAAACTCCGAGGTATAAGGTAAAGTAGCAACCAGGCGCTGGTCGGGCATTGATTTCGATCAAGGCCAGTGGCCTTTGCGAAGGTGTTTTCAGGATCGGCTAAAGTGGGCCCTGCGGGTCACTGGCCCACGTGTTTGCGGCGCGTGTCCGCGAAAGTGTTGAGGACGGGTCTCCGGTATCCGGTTCGCCCTCCGGTTCGGAATTTGTCGACAACTTGCTGGGCGGCACAGCTGCGAATATCCCTCGCCTTCTATTGGTATATATGCGGACAGAACTATGGAACCACTAAGCAACGATTTCGAGGAAAACTACGCACGGTTTATCGCCGAAGCCCTTGACTGTGGCTGTATATGGGGGCTGGAGGGACCGGAAGGCTGGGCGCTTTGTCCCTCTGAAAAATATGGCAAGACCGACGTAATGCCGTTCTGGTCGCAGCCGGAATTTGCTCAGGTCCATTGCCGGGACGAGTGGGCGGAGTATCAGGTGGTGCCGGTCTCACTGGAAGAGTTTCTGGAGGACTGGTTGCAGGGCATGCACGACGATGTATATCTGGTGGGCGTGAACTGGACGGAAGATCTGGAAGGGCCGGAAGTGGAGCCCCTGGACCTGCTGAAGGATATCGAAGACGAGCTGACTTGAGCGGGAGCTACTTACGCGTGGACGGATCCATCGATTCGAAGCATCAAACCGGCGCCGGTAACGCCCGGAAGTTCGCTCTTTATTCTGTCATCTGCTGCAGGGCGGCCTTGACTGCCCGATGCACCTCCTGCGCGGTGCTGTCCTTGCGGCGTACATAGCGAAGCGTTTTGTCCCCATCGACTAGAAAGACAGCAGGCGCTCCCCGGACGCCGTAGCGTTTTGCGACCAGGTCGCCGTTCAGGAACACCGGAAAATCGTAACTCCTGCTCCTCAGATACTCCATCGGGTCACCATCTTCCCAGATGTTGAGCGCATATACGCGCAGGTCCTCTTCACTGTAGGTTTCCCGCAATTGGTCGATTGCGTTCATCAACTCCGGACAGCCGCGGCACCAGGTGGCCCAGAACACCAGGACTGCCGGTTGCCCGGCGCTGTGTTCGTAGAAGGAAATGTCCTTCCCCTCGATTGCGGTGAGAATCCAGTCGGGCGCCTGATCGCCGGTCTGAACCTTCGGCGCAGCCTGGCCAGAGAGCGCGTAGAGCCCAAGCAGTAGGACTACCACCAGCCAGATGTGGCGATTTCCGGGTGTGTGCATGGTGAAACGAACCTTGCGGGTGAAGCCGGCGCGGGCACGGGATCCGTGCTGCTGAGAGGATAATTGTAGACGATGGTTCCCCGTGGCGAGCTGTGTTCACGGTGCCGAACACAGCTCGCCGCATGGTTCTGTTCGAGCTGAGGTCAGTCCGGTGCGCTGTCGGAGGGCTCGTCCACCTTTGCGTCCTGCAGCGGTCGCAATTGGATGGCGTCCACCCCGGCGCCGTTGATAATGTCGGAAACCACCACGACCTTGTCGTTTTCGTTGTAGCCCTGGGTGTTGCGCAGAATAGCAAAGGCCTTGTTCAGGGTTTTCTCCGGCACACTGGAAAAATGAATGCGAAAGCAGGCACAGTTGCGATTCAGAGCAAGCTGCCGCCGTGTGCGACTGTCGTTGGTGAAGGCCAGGATCGGCGTGTTGGGGTGGCAATTGGTCAGGTAGTTCGCCATCAGACCGCGGCGGGTGATCACCACGATCCCCACAGCCCCGAGGCTGTCCGCCAGCTCGGCGGCGGCACAGGCAATGTGTTGCTTGTCCGTATCCCTGATCAGCTTGCGCGTGAACTTCAGGCTCGGATGTTGCTCCGAGGCGCGACCGATCTGGTCGAGGTACTGCACGCATTTGACCGGGTACTTGCCGATGGAGGTTTCGCCGGACAGCATGATGGCGTCCGCGCCTTCGTAAACGGCATTCGCCACGTCGGTCACCTCGGCGCGGGTGGGAATGGGGTTGTTGATCATGGACTCCAGCATGTGGGTCGCCACGATGACGCGTTTGCCCATCTCTGCGCAGCGGCGGACGATGTCGCGCTGAATGTTGGGTAGATCCTGGATGTGAACTTCCACGCCCAGGTCACCACGGGCGACCATGATCCCGTCCGCTTCGCGAATGATCTCCTCGATGTTGCGAACCCCTTCCTGATCCTCGATCTTGGCGATCACTTTGATCTTGTTGGCCTTCTCCCCGAGCAATTCCCGAAGCTGCCGGATATCCGCGGCTTCCCGCACAAACGACAAGGCAATGTAATCCACTTCCTGCTTGATGCCGAACTCGATGTCCGCCCGATCCTTTTCGGTAATGGCCGGAAGGTTGACACGGATGCCCGGCAGGTTGACGTGGCGCTTGCTCTTCAATATTCCGCCGTCGATGACGCGACAGCGCATGAGCCGTTCTTCCTTGCTGAGAACCTCCAGATTGATCAGACCGTTGTCCACGGTGATGCGATCACCCACGCCCAGGTCAGTAATCAGGTCGTCATAATTGATCGGGATCGAGGTCTCTTCCACGTTCTCCACGCCGCGCGCGACGATGGAAATAACGTCGCCGGAGCGCAGATTGAGATCATTGCTCAGGTTTCCGGTGCGGATTTCCGGGCCCTGTGTATCCAGCAGAATCGGAATGGTGTGGGCAACTTTCTTGTTCAGGGTGCGGATGGCTTTCATCACCTTCAGGTGCGATTCGTGATCGCCGTGGGACATATTCAGTCTCACGACGTTCATGCCTGCGCGATGAAGTTCTTCAAGCCGGTTGTAGCTGTCGGTGGCGGGGCCGATGGTGCAGATGATCTTGGTTTTTCGCATGGAGGGCTGTACTGCCTTGTCAGTATTGAAAGTCCGGGATGCGCGCACCATGGAACGGTGGCGCCCCGTCCGTTTGCTCAAGAAGTGTAAACCCTTTGCGCGCCTCTCGCTACGATGCGCCCGAATCCGCTTTTCTGCTGCTTAATGCGAGCCCGGCCTTGGATTGGTAGGCGCGCCCCAGGGCGTCGGAGATATACTGGCCGGTGTCGATCAGTTGGTCCAGGTCAACGCCGTGTTCGATCCCCAGTCCGCTAAGAAGATAAACCACGTCTTCCGTGGCCACGTTGCCGGATGCGCCCCGCGCATAGGGACAGCCGCCAAGACCGGCAACCGAGCAATCAAAAACCTGAATGCCCGCCTGCAGAGAGGCATAGGTGTTGGCGATGGCCTGGCCGTAGGTGTCGTGCAGATGCATGGCCAGCTTCTGATGGGGAATCGAAGCGGTCACCACGTCCAGGAGTTCGAGAATCTGCCGCGGCGTCCCCGTACCAATCGTATCGCCCAGAGAGATTTCGTAGCAGCCCATGGCCAGCAACTCCTGCGCCACGGCGGCGACTTTCTGTGGACTGATCGGGCCCTCGTAGGGACAGGCCACCACGCAGGAAACGTAGCCGCGCACCGCCACACCCTCCGCCAGTGCTTTCTCCGCCAGGGGACGAAAGCGGTCCAGGCTTTCTGCAATGGAGCAGTTGATATTCTTCCGGGAGAAAGACTCGCTGGCCGCACCGAACACCGCCACCTCCCGCGCGCCGGCCTCCAATGCCCGCTCCAGCCCTTTCAGGTTCGGCGTAAGCGCCGTGTAGACCACGCCCGGAGCGGCTGGCAGCCGGGCGAACACCTCGTCGCTGCCGGCCATCTGCGGCACCCATTTGGGGTTCACAAAGCTGCCCGCTTCAATTGTGGTCAGCCCTGCGGCAACAAGGCGCCGGATCAGTTCCAGCTTGGTGTCGAGGCTCACGGGCTGCTTTTCATTCTGCAATCCGTCTCTGGGACCGACTTCGACGATACGAACATGACTGGGAAGCGATGACATAACAGAGCCTCTTTTGAATGTTACGCTCTCTGCAGGCGGGTGAGTTGGCGTTCGAGCAGTTGCTCATACTGTTCCCCAAGCGACACGATCTCCACCAGATCCTGAAACTCGTCGATGGGCTCCTGATCGACCCGGGCGGCCAACGGCTCATCCACCAGCCGGCTTTCCATCAACAAAGCCCCGTCCGGGGCGTTGGCCAGAAGTTGATTGTACTCGTCCGACTCGGCCAACTGATACTGCAGGTTCTTGAGAATGCTGCTGTCACTGTCCCGGAGCACCACCAGTGCACTGCTCTGGAGGGGAAACTGGCTGTCGGGGCGGTTCAGGGTCAGCAGCAACTTGGCGCTGCACAGGGCATGAAAGGGCGAATCCTGCTCATCCTCGGGATTGGGAAAAGCAATGCGGGCCTGATTGGCGTCCAACTGGATGAGCTGCCCTGCGTAAAGGGCGAGCACACCTTTGAACTGCTCTTCCAGGCGACGGCTGACCTGCCGGAAGGCGCGGTTGTCCAACTGCGTGCTGAGCTCCCGCAGATTATGAAATTGCACGATCAGCTCAACCCGGGGAAATGCCCGACGGGCGGGAGCTGGTTCGGACTCCTGTGGTTCCGGTTGCGGCGGCGCATTGACGATGGGAATAGTGGGCCGAGGCAGCGTGGCCGGCACATTCCAGGAGCGTCCGAAGTAGAGCGCCGACAGAGTCAGGGCGATCAGCAGGGCAGCCATGAATCCGAACAGCCAGTACAGTTGGGTTTCAACCTGGGCGAGAGTACTCAGGTCCAGCCCGACCGTTACATGGCCCGCGATACTGTTGTGGAGCGTGATGGGCGCGGTAAAATTCGCCCGCTGGCTACTCTCCTCACGGCCCCCCTCCATCGGGCCGCTGGCCTGCACCAGCAGATTGTTCTCAACGTCGTGGATGGTGACCGTGGCCACATCGGGGTTCTCGGCAATATCACTGAGAATGACCTGCAGGCTGACCAGATCGTGGTTGAGAGTGGAGTCGATTGCCTGGCGGGCCGCTACATTGGCCAGGGCCTGGCCATACTGGCTGCTGCGGTTTTCCAGGCTGGTGGCAATGAGATGCTGGCAAATGGCCGCGCTCACGAAAGTCGCCAGCAGAATACCAGCGCAAAGCCCGAGGAGGGGGCGGGAAAATGTCAGGAAATGCCGGTTATCAGCCATCAGCGCTCTGGGCAGAGAAGGACGGGGCCCGCGAAAATACCGGTTTGCACCGGCGCGAGAGGTTCAAATTATCAGTGCGCCATTATAAACACGAGCCTCCGGCGGCGAAAGCGAAGCGCCACTCACAAGCTCCGGGAAGTATGCTAATCTCCCGCCCTTCTGCGTTCTCCCCCTCAGCTTTACTGACTTGCCTCACATGACTCAAGCCGACCCCCAGGCCAAAGCCGAAAACGAACTGCTGCTTCTCACCCTTTCCGGCGACGACCGTCCCGGCGTAACCTCGCGAATCACCACCGTGCTGGCCACTTACGGAGCCAGCGTGCTGGACATTGGTCAGGCCGTGATTCACGACACCCTCACGTTGGGCATCCTGGTCGAGATACCCAGCGAATACGAAGCCTCACCGCTGCTGAAAGACCTGCTCTTCTGTGCCCACGAACTGGACATGCAGGTGCGCTTTCAACCCGTAACGGCCGATAGCTACCAGGAGTGGGTGAGCCACCAGGGCAAGGCCCGCCACATCGTGACCCTGCTGGCCCGCAAACTGACCGCCAAGCAGATTGCCGAAGTGACCGCCGTGGCCGCCCGCCACAAACTGAACATCGACAACATCAGCCGACTCTCCGGCCGTATTCCCCTCCAGCAGGCCCAGGAGCAAAGCAAGGCCTGTGTGGAATTTTCCGCCCGCGGCCAGTCCGCGGACCTGGCCAGGCTGAGGGCGGACTTCATGGAATTGTCCACGCGTCTGGACATCGATATCGCCATCCAGGAAGACAATCTCTATCGCCGTAACCGCCGCCTCGTGTGCTTTGACATGGACTCCACCCTGGTGGAAGCAGAGGTGATCGACGAGCTGGCCAAAGCAGCGGGCGTGGGCGACCAGGTCGCGGCCATTACCGAGCGGGCCATGGCGGGCGAACTGGACTTCAATCAAAGCTTCACCCAGCGCATGGCGCTGCTCAAGGGGCTCGACGCCAGCGTGCTGGCCGAGATCGCCGAACGCCTCCCCGTTACGGAAGGCGCCGAGCGCCTGATCACCACCCTGCGCACCCTGGGCTACAAGACGGCGATTCTCTCCGGCGGCTTCACCTACTTTGCCCAACACCTGCAGAACAAGCTGGGTATCGACTACGTCTACGCCAACGAACTTGAAGTAGTGGACGGCAAGGTAACCGGCCGTACAGTGGGCGAAGTGGTCAACGGCCAGAAAAAGGCAGAGTTGCTCCGCCAATTGGCGGCGCAGGAAAACATCGCCCTCGAGCAGGTGATTGCCGTGGGCGATGGCGCCAACGACCTCCCCATGCTCAGCATAGCCGGCCTTGGCATCGCCTACCGCGCCAAACCCCTGGTGAAAGCCTCCGCCGAGCACTCCATCTCGAACCTGGGTCTCGACGCCATTCTGTACCTGCTGGGCTTCCGCGACCGGGACAATGTGTGAGCCTACGAGAGAAAGGGGGCAGCGGGCGAGACCGGAAATGAGAAAGGAAGACTGGACGGCGCGATTCAAAGACGAATTCGATCGCCGCGCTCGGTTCTAAAGCACAGGCTGGCACGGAACGTTCAGACGCTGGGCCGCCGGGCCCTGTCGCGACCTTCACCAGCAGGGATGCTGGTGAAGAGCCCCCAGGGACGGGTTCACGGCGTGTCGCGGCAGGGCCCGGCGGCCCAGCGTCCTGGCACAATCCCCAGCACCGGCACGATCATCCCAGCCCTCAGCTATCCATGCTGAAATCGTAATTCATCTCCGGCGTCGGCGTCTGAAGGTAATGGCCCTGAATGTAATGAACCCCCGCCTGCCACAGAGTGGATAGCACCGAGGCGTTCTCCACAAACGGCACAATGGTGATCTTCTTCAGTTCGTGCAGCTGTTTCAGCAGATCGGACAGCACCTCCGCGCCTTCGTCGTTGTTCTGGATATCCAGCGTGAAAGAGCCGTCCACCTTCACATAATCCGGCGATACATGCTGCAGAGTCTTGAAAGGATTGAGCGCGCAACCGAAATTCGTAACAGCCGTGGCGCACCCCAGCTTCGCCAGACCCTCCATAAAGGCCTTGGCTGCATTGAGATGATTGTTAACATCCGATTCACTCACCTGAAACGTGACAGCCGTAGTCGGTAGCTTGGCCGCCTTCAGAGCCACACCAAGCCACGGCACCAGAGATTCATCCCGGATGGACTCCGGACCCAGATTGATCAAAAGCTGGGTCTTTTTGCCGGCCTTGCGATGCTCCGAAAGCTGCTTCAAAGCCTCCAGCACCACCCAGCGATCAATCTTCCCCTGCACACCGATCCGTGCCGCCGCATCCAGAAACTTGAACGGTGAAATCTCCTCCCCGTCATCAGTAACCATGCGCAACAGCACCTCGTAATGCTCTTCCTCCGAGCCGCGCAGACTGATGATCGGCTGGAACAGCAGGCGGAACTGTTCCCGCTCCAGCGCGGTGCGCACCACCGCGGTCATGTCCTCCTCGCCTTCCACCGAAACCTGCGGCTCGAAAAGCTTCGCCCCGTTGCCGACCCCCGGAGTCGCATTTGCCGCACGCACTTCACTGAGGGCCTTCATGCTTTGCTCGATCACCGCGTCGCCGCTGCTCACCGTTTCATTGATCAGCGATACACCGATGGACAGAGTGCACTGCACCGTACGGCCGTCCACCTCGACAATGTGCTCCTCGATCTTTCTGCACAAAAGCTCGCCCAGCTTCAGGGATTCGTCAAAATTGGTGTTGGTCAGCAGGATTGAAAACGAGTTGTCCCCAAAGCGCGCAAGCGTGTCCGCCTTGCCGCAGAATTCGCGAATCATCGCGGCAATTTTTGCCAGAACCTGATCGGACCCTGCAACACCCATTTCCGGCTGAATCTGCTCCATGAAATTATCCACTTCCACAGTCAGCAGAGCCCCGGTCGTGTGATTCTCCGCACTCGCGTTGACCACTTGCTGCAGCCGGCTCACCAGATACTGCCGGTTATAAAAGCCCGTGGTAACGTCCTGATGTTTGATCTGATTGATCTGGGCCGCCAGCTCCTCGCTGCCGGCACTTTGTTTTGCGCGGGCCAGAAACTGGATACAGGGTTCCTCGTCGAAGGTGGCATTGGCCACTTCCATGGCGACCGGTCGCGCTTTGCCGTCCGCCCTGATTGCACGGAACTTGAGTGTCCGGCTCTCGCCGTCATCGCCCCGCAAGGCGAAATCCTTCATGAACTCCTTGACCGCATCCTGATCTCCGTCGTCGATCATGTCGATGATGGGCATGCACTCGATATCATCCCGGTCCTCATAGCCGAACAACTCGGCAAAGGACTCATTGGCGTACAGGTACATACCGTCCTGCACATAAGCGATGGCGTCGCGGGAGCTGTCCAGAAGTTGCTGGCTGCGCTGCTCCGCTTCCTTGAAGCGGCGGTCTGCGCGGCGGCGCTGCTGGCGCTGAACGTGATTGTTCAGTTCCCGTTCGATGACCAGCAGCAAGTGCTGATCCTCGTCCAGCCGCACCACGTCCACAGCCCCGATCTTCAGCCCCTCGACAATCGGCTGGGAGCCGTCCTGATCCGAAAGAAGTATGACGGGCACGTCCTTGCTGAGACGCTTGATATGCTTGATGGCAGACCTGGGGGCGACGTTTCGGGTCTGGTCATGCCCGATCAGCAGGTCCCAGGTTTGCTCCTGGAGGAGTTTGACCAGTACTTCCTCGCTCTCCACGTGTTGGGCGCGGGAGGGCCTTCCGGCGTTGCGGAGCATGCTGATAAGCCGCTCCGCTTCCTGGCGTGAGTCGTTGAGGATGAGAAGGCGAATCGTTTCGTTGGGGTTCATACGGCCGGAAGACAGAAAAATGCGATTATTTGGACCGGAGTATACGGCGTGAACTGATGTGATCTAAGTGTACTTGAAAATTTGTGGACTCCGTACCGGAGATCACACAGAAAATGGCGGTCAAGGTCGGCCCATAGCACAATTTTCATCCTGAATTCGCCTCCGAGGTGTCGTTTTCCAGGTCGTCCGGAGAATGTTGCACAAGCGTCCGGCACCGGAATCGGAGGACCGAACCGCGCCATCCAATGAGTCTAGCAGGGATGTCGGGTTCGTGAGCGCAGGGCTCTCGCTTGAGTCCCTAACTGACCACGACTTTAGCCCCAGCGCCAGGCACCTCCCGGGCAAGCCGCGGCACAAGGTAGCCGGGGAGTCGGTCCCTCAGGGCCTGGTGGAGGGCGATGGCCCGGGATTCGGGCATGTCAAAGTGCTCCGCGCCCTCCACCTTGTCGAGCAGGTGCAGGTAGTAGGGCAGCACGCCGTGGCTGAAAAGTTTCTCGCTCAGGTCGGCCAGGTCTTCCACGCTGTCGTTGATGCCGCGCAGCAGCACCGCCTGATTCAGCAGTGTAATGCCCAGGTGGCGCATCTTCCCAATCGCCTCGGCCACAGTACCGTCGATTTCACGCGCGTGGTTACTGTGCAGCACCATCACCACATTCAGGCGGTCCTGGTCCAGCCACTCCAGGCAGGCTTTATCGACGCGCTCGGGAATGACCACGGGAAGGCGCGTGTGAATGCGCAGGGTATCCACATGCGGAATGTCCGCAATCCGGGAGGCAAACCACTGCAGTTGCCGGTCCGGTGCGGACAGCGGATCGCCGCCGCTGAAGATCACCTCCCGGATGCTGCTGTCGGCGGCAATGGCCTCCAGGGCCGCGTCCCACTCTCCGCGGCTCTGGCGGTGATCCTGATAGGGAAAGTGGCGGCGAAAACAGTAGCGGCAGTGAATGGCACAGGCGCTGGAAACGAGCAACAGCACCCGGCCGCGATACTTTTGAATGATTCCGGGGGCGGGGCCGGCATCCTTTTCCGCCACGGGGTCGGCGCTGAAACCGGCCTGCTCCAGCACTTCGCGGCCCTGGGGCAGTACCTGCAACAGCAGGGGATCCTGGGGGTCGCCCTTGCGCATGCGAGCCGCGAAGGCGCGCGGAACCCGCAGCGGGAAACTCTTCTGAGCTGCAGCTTGCAGGTGCCGGTCGCGGAAACGGTCGAAATCCAGCTCCAGGATATGGCAGAGCTCCTGAGGGTCGCGGATCAGATCCGTCATCTGCTCCTGCCAGGTTTGGCCCTGCCATGTAAGTACGGTTCGCGGTATCATGTGCGCCTTTTCCAACTGCCCTGCACTGGCATCAGCGCACCGGCAACCTTAGATTGAGGAAACAATGGCTACATATTCTACCAACGAATTCCGCAGCGGTATGAAAGTCATGCTGGACGGGGATCCCTGTAACATCATGGAGAATGAGTTCGTAAAGCCGGGCAAGGGACAGGCCTTCAACCGGGTGAAGCTGCGCAACCTGAAAAGCGGACGGGTCTGGGAGCGCACCTTCAAGTCCGGGGAATCCCTCGAAGCGGCCGACGTGACCGATCGCAACATGGAATACCTGTACAGCGACGGTGAGTTCTACCACTTCATGGAGCCGGAGAGCTTCGAGCAGTACGCCGCCGACAGCAGCGCCGTGGGTGATGCCGCCCAATGGCTCAAGGAGCAGGACGTGTGCATCGTGACCCTGTACAACGGTGCGCCTCTGGCGGTGACTCCGCCGAACCATGTGGAGCTTGAGATCGTTGAAACCGATCCGGGGCTCAAGGGCGATACCGCCCAGGGTGGCACCAAGCCGGCTACCCTGTCCACCGGCGCAGTAGTTAAAGTGCCCCTGTTCCTGTCCCAGGGTGAAGTAATCCGCGTGGATACGCGCACGGGCGAGTATCTGGGCCGCGCCAAGGACTGATCGGCCCGTGGGTGATTGGCGGCCGAGCGCCACATCGATGGCGCTGAAGGCCCGGGCCGAGCTTTATCGCCAGATCCGCCGCTTCTTCGAGGAGCGCGATTACCTTGAGGTGGAGCCGCCGCTGCTTGCACGTGGCGGCACCACCGACCCTTCCATCGAATCCTTCCGCAGCCGTTTCGGCGGCGATGACTTCTACCTGCAAACCTCTCCGGAATTCGCCATGAAGCGGATGCTGGCGGCGGGCAGCGGCCCCATCTACGCGATCTGCAAGGTCTTCCGCCAGGGCGAGGAGGGGCGCTTTCACAATCCCGAATTCAGCATGCTGGAGTGGTACCGGCCCGGGTTTGATGACCATCAGCTCATGCAGGAGGTGGGTGAGCTGCTGAGCGGAATTTTCCCGGTGCCTGTGGAGAAGAAGAGCTATCGCCAGATCTTTGTCGAACATCTGGGCCTGGACCCGCACACGGCCAGCGTCGCTGAATTGCGGGACTGCACGCGCGGCAAGCTTGAGGTAGGCTGGGAAGACCAGCGCCGGGATGTTTGGCTCGACCTCCTGTTCAGCCACTTCATTCAGCCCACCCTGGACCGGAACATTACCTTCGTCTACGACTATCCGGCCACACAGGCGGCCCTGGCGCGGGTGCAGCCGGACCTTACCGGGCAGCCCGTGGCGCGCCGATTCGAGGTCTTCCACGCCGGAAGCGAACTGGCCAACGGCTACTGGGAGCTGACCGATGCGACAGAGCAGTTGGGCCGTTTCGTGGCCGACAATGAAGTGCGCGGCTCCGAGGGCCTGCCGTTGGTCCGCTCCGACGATCGCCTGATCGAAGCCCTCGCCAGCGGTCTGCCGAACTGTGCGGGTGTGGCACTGGGTCTGGATCGATTGCTGATGTTGATGATCGGCGCGCGACGGATCCAGGACGTTATCGCCTTTCCATGGTCCCGGGTCTGAGGGATGTAAACCGCTTCAGAGGGTGCAGTCGGGTGTCCTGCCGCTTGCCCGCGCCTGTTCATAGAGCTGCTGTGCCTGGGGCATTTTTTCGCTGAGTGCTTCCATCCGCGTGGAGGAAGAGGGGTGAGTGGACAGGAGTTCGGGAGGATTGGGTCCGCCCGCCTCATCCATGTTGCGCCACAGCTCGATGCTGGCTTCGGGCCTGAACCCTGCTTTGGCCATGATATCGAGCCCAAGAATGTCCGCCTCGCTCTCCTGGCCGCGCCCGTATGGCATGAGAACGCCGTACTGGGCGCCAACGCCGAGCAGGCCCATGGCCTGTTCGCGCGTGGCGGCACTGGCACGGCCGGCAATGAGGGCCTCCAGCACTTGCAGGCCCGCAGACGTGGCGTAGGTGGCCGACACCCGGGCGTTGGAATGCTCCGCCAGCACGTGCGCGATCTCGTGGCCGATGACTGCCGCCAGTTGATCCTGATTTTCCGCCACCTCAAGCAATCCGGTAAAGATGCCGATCTTGCGGCCGGGCAGGGCGAAGGCATTGACCGACTCGTCGGCGAAAACCTGTACCTCCCAATCGCCACCGTCATCCAGGGTTCGGGTAAGCGCCGAAGAGACACACTGCACGTATTCGCGGATACGCGGATCGTCGCTGACCGGCGTTTCCGCCTTGATCTCTTCGAAGGCTTGTACGCCCATGGCGGTCATTTGCTCGTCCGAGACCAGTTGGAGTTGAGTGCGGCCGGTGGGGGACGTGGCGCATGCACTCATCAGCAGGGTCGCAACAATCAGCGTCGTGGCAGCACGCAGTGGAAGCATTCTCCCATCCTCATCTCTATATACACTTTCGGGCAAGCAGCGCTTGTGCCAGTTGCGGCGAACCGCGGCTCTGACGGTGGGTGCCTGAAGGTTCGTGCTGCAGGGGAATCAGGTCAGGGCCAACTGCACCAGCACTTCCACGTGCGGGGTATGAGGGGCCTGGTCCACTGGCTGGATTTCTGTCACGCGGTACGAAAATGCCTGAAGGGTTTCCAGGTCCCGGAACAGGGTGGCCGGGTTGCAGGAAATGTAAAAGATGTGCTCCGGGTTCGGGCGTCCGCGCAGCAGATCACCCATCAGCTTGAAACCGTCCCGGGGCGGGTCCAGCACCAGGGCTTCGTAGTGTTTCTCCACCCGGAAAAGGCTGGGAAAACTGTCGGCTTTGAACAGGTCCCGGGTCATCACGGTTACTCCGGGCAGGTTCTCCGCGCTCAGACTTTCGGTGGCCGGTCCAGAGCCGTCCACCGCGACGATCCGGCGGAAGCCGGCAGCGGCGAGGACTTCCGTGAAATTGCCGGCGCCGCAGAATAACTCCAGAATCGCCGTATCCCGGTCCAGTTCGGCGCAACGCTCTGCGAGCCAGTGGCGCATTCTCTCGTTTTGCGCGTCATTGCTTTGCCGAAAGGGCAGGCGCGAATTCACTACAACCTGGTCCGCCGATTCAATGCTCTCGTCGATGTTCAGCGTGGTCCATTGGCCTTTTCGGGCGGGCCGCCAAGCGGGCTCCGGCAGGCGCGCTGCC
Source organism: Gilvimarinus sp. F26214L (assembly GCF_054401055.1). Lineage (NCBI taxonomy): Bacteria > Pseudomonadati > Pseudomonadota > Gammaproteobacteria > Cellvibrionales > Cellvibrionaceae > Gilvimarinus > Gilvimarinus sp. F26214L. The sequence continues at coordinate 148,974 of NZ_JBTIYG010000006.1, forward strand.
AGTGCGCGCAGGGTTTTGCGGTTCGGCTCGGTGAGTACCGGGCAATCGGAAATTGGCGCCAGGGTATGGCTGCCGGCGCTTACGTACCCGAGCTGTTCGCCATCGGTTTTCAACTGGGCGCGATTGCGGTAGCCGTGCGCGGAGGGCGATGACCAGATGGGCTCCACCACCGCGCCCAGTTGTGTGGCTGTTGCCTCCACCCGCCGCTGCTTGGCCGCCAGTTGTGTCGGGTAGTCGACAAATTGCCAGGGGCAGCCGCCGCAGTCGCCGGGAGCAAAGCCGTGGTGAGGGCATAGCGGCTGGTTGCGGGAAGGTGACGGCGCTTCCAGTTCCAGCAACTGCGCCAGTCCAACCCGGTTTTGCATTCCCACAAAACGAAATGTACCTCGCTCTCCGGTCCAGACGCCGGGCACGAACACCACAAGTCCGCTCGGGTGCGACACGATTCCACGCCCGTCACTGGCCTGGTCGCGCACTGTGGCGGAAAACACCTCGCCGGTTCTCGGCTCGGGGGGCGCAGGGCGGGCCGCCCGGACGGGCGGTTTGAATTTGTGAAAAGGACTGCGGGCCATCAGGGGGACTGCTCGTCGCAATCCATGTCGCAGTTCAGTTGATGATTCATATCCAGCGCGGGGCTGGCGCTGCGCGGTTTGCCCACCACCACCGCCGGCACTCCGGCCACCGTGGTGTGAGGCTCCACGTCTTTCAATACGACGCTGCCCGCCGCAATCTTGGCGCCCACGCCGATCTCGATGTTGCCCAGCACCTTGGCCCCGGCACTGATCAGTACCCCCTCGCGGACCTTCGGATGCCGATCACCGCTTTCCTTACCCGTGCCCCCGAGGGTGACGGACTGCATCATGGAGACGTTATCTTCCACCACGGCGGTTTCCCCGATTACGATGCCGGTGGCGTGGTCCAGCATGATGCCCTGGCCGATGCGCGCGGCGGGATGGATGTCGACTCCGAACACGACCGAAATGAGGTTCTGCATGAACAGGGCGAGACTCTGTCGCTCCTCCTTCCACAACCAGTGAGCGACCCGGTAGGCCTGCAGGGCGTGGTACCCCTTATAGAACAGAAAGGGAACACTGAGGGAAATAACGGTGGGGTCCCGCGTCTTCATGGCGGTGAGATCGGCGCGGGCAGCGCGGCCGATGGCCGGATCACTGTCCAGCGCCTCCTGAATCACTTCCCGCACCAGCATGGCGGAAACGGCGGGGCTGTCCAGCTTGTTGGCAAGGTGAAAGCTGAGTGCCGTTTCAAAACTCTCGTGGTTGAGAATGGTGGCGTGGAGAAAGCTGGCGAGAATCGGCTCGCGGTCCGCATGAGCGCGGGTTTCGCTGCGGATGTTCCGCCAGGTTGAATCGGTGGCGATGTCCATGGCCTCGTCCGGCTGGTTTGTGAGACCCGCGATCTTAGCAGCAAGGCGCGGGGGCAAAAAGTGCGAGTGCTGCTGCAAAGTCTTAAATAAGAACTTGCAGCGGCGGCTCATTCAGCGCGGCCAATTGTTCGCGCAGTTCCAGTATGTGCTGGGACCAGTATCGCTGTGTGTTGAACCAGGGGAAGTTCATCGGAAAGGCCGGGTCGTCCCAGCGTCGCGCGAGCCAGGCGGCATAGTGCATGATGCGCAGGCTCCGCAGACTCTCCACCAGCTGCAGTTCAGCCAGGTCCAGATCGCAGAACTGCTGATAACCCTCCAGCAGCTTCTGCATCTGCAGGCTTTGCTGATCCCGTTCGCCCGACAGCAGCATCCAGAGGTCCTGGATTGCCGGTCCGCTGCGCGCATCATCAAAGTCCACAAAGTGCGGGCGATCTTCGCGCCAGAGAATGTTGCCGGGGTGGCAGTCGCCGTGCAGACGGATGGAGCGGTATTGAACTTCCGAGAAGATTTGCTCGACCCGGGCAATCAGGTCCTCGCACAGCGTGCAATAGGCCGCCTCCAGTTCCAGTGGAATGAAATCCCCGCCGCGCAGGAACTCATAACTGTCGATGGCGTAGCTCTGAATGTTCACCTCGGGCCGGGTCTTGAAAGCCCGCTGTTGGCCGGCGGCGTGGATGCGGCCCAGGAAGCGCCCCATCACCATCAGGTTGTCCAGTTGGTCCAGCTCCGGTGCATGACCGCCCTCCCGTGGGTACAGCGCCAGGCGAAAACCCCCGTGGTGGTGCAGGCTCTGGCCCTCTGCGTTTACCAGGGGCGGCACTACCGGAATGTCCAGGTCCGCCAGTTCGAGGGTGAACTGATGCTCCTCGATAATCTGCTCGTCGGTCCAGCGGTTCGGGCGATAGAACTTGGCGATCAAGGGCGGCCCCTCTTCCATTCCCACCTGGTAGACCCGATTCTCATAGCTGTTCAGCGCCAGAATGCGCGCGTCACTGAGGTAGCCCTGGGCTTCCACCGCGTCGATGACGCGATCCGGGGTCAGGGCCTCATAGGGGTGGTTTTGGTGAGCCTGACTGTCGTAACTGTCATTCATAACAATGGAATTGCCGCGCCAACTGAATCGAGGACCCGCATTATCCTCCTTGCCCGCTCTTCTGTCTTCCGCTGCCGCAAATACTTCAAGCCTTTGCGCCCATCACAGCAAGAGTCTGCCCTTAATCGAGACCAGAATCCGGCGCTGGAGTGCGCGCCAGGGCCCAGATCTCCACCCATTTTGCGCCTGCCTCTCTGAGCTGCCGACTGAGTGCCTCGGCGGTGGCGCCGGTGGTAACCACATCGTCCACCAGCAACAGCCTCCTGCCCTCCACCCGTTCCGGATCAATCCGGAAAACCCCGTCCAGGTTGCGAAGGCGCTTGCGGCGATTGAGCTGTTGCTGTTTGGGGGTGGCGCGTTCCCGTACAGCAACGGACACGAGCGGGAGCTGCATTGAACGGGACAAATACTCGGCAATGAACGCGGCCTGATTAAAGCCACGCAGGAGCTGACGCCGCCAATGCAGAGGAACGGGCGCCACCAGATCGAAGTCCCCGGGATCAGAGAGGCGCTCCAGGAGCAGGCGAGTCAGGAGCGCACCGCTGCCCAGACGGCGCTGGTTCTTGAGTTGACCCACGAGCCGATCGATGGGCGGCCCGTAGCGGAAGGCAGCCCGGCAGCGGTCAAATGCCGGTGGACTGCGCAGACAGGAGCCACAGATTCTGGATGGACCGGGCAGGGGGATGGCGCAACGGCCACAGCTGTGCTCCAGCCACGGGAGCTCCTCGCGGCAGGCGTCACACAGGCTCAGCCGGGCCGCCGAACCGCCGCAGAGCAGGCAGCGCGAGGGGAGGAGCACCCGGGTTGCGGCTTCAAGCAGATCCATGCTGTTAACCATGTCCACGATTCTTGGTTGACAACTCAAAGGTGAGCGCTACCATTGTGCGCCAGACACCCCCGTCCAACAATCAGTCGGAGCATCCGATGCATTCCAATCCCCGCCACGACTGGACTCGCGCCGAGATCCGGGAACTGTTCGCCTTGCCCTTCAACGACCTGTTGTTCAGGGCCCACAGCGTGCACCGCCAGAATTTCGATCCCAACCAGTTGCAGATCAGCACTCTGTGTTCCATCAAGACCGGCGCCTGTCCGGAGAACTGTAAGTACTGCGCCCAGAGCGGCCACTACAACACTGGCCTGGAAAAGGAAAAGCTTATTGAGGTGGATAAAGTACTGGAGCAGGCTCGCCAGGCGAAGGCCAGCGGGGCCACCCGTTTCTGCATGGGGGCGGCCTGGCGCTCGCCTCCCGACAAGGAGATGCCCAAGCTGATGGCCATGGTCCAAGGCGTAAAAGCCCTGGGCATGGAGTCATGCATCACTCTGGGCATGCTGAACGCCCGCCAGGCACAGCAACTGGCCGACGCCGGGCTGGACTATTACAACCACAATTTGGATACCTCGCCCGAGTACTACGGCGAGATCATTACCACCCGCACCTACCAGGACCGGCTGGAAACCTTGCAGAACGTGCGCGATGTGGGGGTGAAGGTTTGCTGTGGCGGCATCCTGGGAATGGGTGAGACCCCGGACGACCACGTGGGTCTGCTGCACCAGCTTGCCACCCTGCAGCCCCATCCCGAGTCGGTGCCGATCAACATGCTGATGCGCATCCAGGGGTCACCACTGGAGAATGCCCAGCCGGTAGATCCCTTCCAGTTCATTCGCACCATCGCCGTTGCGCGGATTCTGATGCCGAAGTCCCGGGTGAGGCTCGCCGCGGGGCGCGAGAACATGCACGAAGAGGCTCAGGCCCTGGCCTATTTTGCCGGCGCCAATTCGATCTTCTATGGCGAGAAGCTCCTGACCACCCGCAACCCCAGCGCCAACCGGGACGTACAACTCCTCAAGCGCCTGGGTATGCGTCCGGAGGTGGTGGAACAGGAGCATGACGATCGCGCCGAGGACAGTGCGTTGTTGAAGGCCCTCGCTCAGCGGGAAGAAGATGACTTGCCCTACTACGACGCGGCTCTGTAATTGTGTCAGCCGCCCCTAGCCGTCAGCCCCCTGCGAAATCCGCGTTTGAGCGTCGGTTGGAAGCCGCGCTGGCCGAGCGGCAGGGCCTGAACCGTTACCGTCGGCGCCGGACTTTGCAATCGCCCCAGAGCGCCGCGCTGCAGGTGGACGGTCGCTCGGTGCTGGCCTTCTGCAGCAACGACTACCTGGCGCTGGCCGATCATCCACGGATTGTGGCGGCGTTCCGGACCGCGGCCGCGCGCTACGGAGTGGGAAGCGGCGCTTCCCACCTGATTTGCGGACACAGCGCGGAGCACCATCAACTCGAGGAAGAGCTGGCGGACTTTACCGGGCGCGAGCGTGCCCTGCTGGTTTCGACCGGTTACATGGCCAACCTCGGAGCCATCAATGCCCTGACGGATGCGGATTCTGCCGTATTCATGGACAGGCTCAATCACGCTTCGCTGTGGGACGGCGCGTTCGTGAGCCGCGCACAGGTCCACAAATTTCCCCACAATAATCTATTGGCTTTGGAGGCACAGCTAGCCGCCTGTCAAAGCAGGAACAAGCTGATCGCTGTTGACGGCGTGTACAGCATGGACGGCGACATGGCACCCCTGCCGCAGCTGGCCGGGCTGGCCCGGACGCATGACGCCGCCCTGATGGTGGACGACGCCCATGGCTTCGGCTGGCTCGGGGATTCAGGAGCTGGTGTCTGCGAACATTATGGTCTGGGGCAGGCTGAGGTTCCGGTTCTCATGGGTACTCTGGGAAAGTCGTTGGGCTGTTTCGGGGCCTTTCTGGCCGGCAGCGAGGCCTTGATCGAAGCCTTGATCCAACTCTGTCGTCCCTACGTTTACAGCACCGCCTTGCCGCCCGCCGTGGCGGCGGCCACGCGCGAAGCGCTGGCCGTGATTCGCGATGAGCCTGAGCGCCGCGACCGCTTGCGCGCGCTGGTCCGCCGTTTTCGCGCGGCAGCGCAGGAGCGGAGCATTCCTTTGACGGATTCCGAAACACCCATCCAGCCTGTGGTGACTGGCGACGAAGCCCGAACCCTGGCGCTTGCGGGTGATTTGCTGGAACGAGGCTTCTGGGTGGGCGCCATTCGCCCCCCGACCGTGCCTGAAGGCGGCAGCCGCCTGCGAATCTCCCTCCGGGCTGATCACGGCTTCGCCCAGGTGGACTCATTGCTGGACGCATTAAAGGCAGGTCTGGAACGGAACTGATGGATTTCTTCGTCACCGGTACCAACACGGAAGTCGGCAAGACCTGGATCAGCCAGGCGCTGCTGCTGGCGGCTAACAGGAAGGGCTTGCGGACCCTGGCGATCAAACCGGTAGCGGCCGGTTGCGACCCGACCCCCGATGGCCTGCGCAACGAAGACGGCCTCGCTCTGCAGGCCGCAATGAGTGAGGAGCTCTCCTACGACAGGGTCAATCCGGTCACTCTGGAGGAGGCCATCGCTCCCCATATTGCCGCCAACCGGGAGGGCGTGCTCCTTTCGGTGGATTCCCTGGGAGCCCATTGCAGGGAGGTGCTGCAGGTTCCCCATGATCTGGGTCTGGTGGAAGGGGCCGGCGGCTGGCGGGTACCCATTAACGAAGGGGAGACTCTTGCCGACCTGGCGCTGGACCTTCAGCTGCCGGTGGTCATGGTGGTGGGGATGACCTTGGGCTGCCTGAATCACGCACTTCTCACGGCCGAGGCGATCCAGCGGGACGGCTTGCGCCTCGCCGGTTGGGTGGCTAATTCGCCGGGCTCGACCATGCCAAGGCTGAAGGAAAACCTGGACAGCCTGCGCCGGCTGCTGCCAGCGCCTTGTCTGGGCGCAGTGCCATTTTTGCGGGGCAAAGGCGCGGATCAGGCGGCCCGCTACCTCAACCTGGAACCGCTGATTTCCCATTAGCAGGGCAATTGCGCGATGGCTCGCGTATTTCGGTCGGCGCCGAATGCACAGGCGCCGGCGTTTTGCTCATCCCTGGCGGTCAGTCACCACTGTTGGGTTACGGCCTGGCGGCCTAACCCAACCTACGGGAGGTCGCATCTGGCCGGTTGGGTTAGGGCCGGGGGGCTGATCCGACCTGCACGAAGCGGTGCGTAGGTTGGGTTAGCGCAGCGTAACCCAACAATAACCCGCCCCGCTGCCACCCGCACGTTAATGGGCCGGCTGCGCGAACTTGCGCACGGGGAGCGGTCCAACATTCTCGCGTGAGGGGTTCCATCAGGCGGTTCTGGAGGCGAGACCAAAAAAATTAAGTCAGTTCCAGTGTGACTCTTTGTTCAAATTCGTTTCCGTTTTATAGTTGCATCCAATTCTAAAAACCGAGCCGCTTAAGAGCGTCGGCTATAGCCCAAGCGCCGCGGTACGACTAACCAAGAGGTCCGCTATGACTGAATTCAAAGCACCATTAAGGGACATTCGCTTTGTCCGGGACGAATTGCTGGATTTTCCAGGCCTTTGGGCGAAGCTGCCCGGGTGCGAGGAGATCACGCCTGACATGACCGAGGCCATCCTCGAAGAGCTGGGCAAGTTCTGCGAAAACGAGCTGGCACCTCTGAACCAGCGCGGTGACGAGCAGGGCTGCCGGCTTGAAGGCACCGAAGTAAAGACGCCGGACGGCTTCAAGGAGGCCTACCAGTTGTTCGTGGAGAGCGGCTGGCCGGCGCTGGCGACCTCGCCCGAATACGGCGGCCAGGGTCTGCCCCACTCGCTGGGCATGGTCATGAACGAGCTGCTGGGCACTGCGAACTGGTCCTGGTCCATGTATCCACTGTTGAGCCACGGGGCGAAAGTCAGCCTTGAGGCCCATGGTGACGACGCACTGAAAGCGACCTACCTCACCAAGCTTTCCGAAGGCCAGTGGACCGGCACCATGTGCCTGACGGAACCCCATTGCGGTACGGACCTGGGCTTGTTGCGCACCAAGGCCGAGCCTCAGGCGGACGGCAGCTACCACCTGACGGGCACCAAGATTTTCATCTCCTCCGGTGAGCACGACATGGCCGAAAACATCGTCCATCTGGTAATCGCCCGCACGCCGGACGCCCCTGAAGGAACGAAAGGCATCTCCCTGTTTCTGGTTCCCAAATTCCTGCCCAATGATGATGGCAGCCTGGGTGAACGCAACAAGGTCACCTGCGGCTCTCTTGAGGAAAAGATGGGCATCCATGGGAACGCCACCTGCGTTCTGAATTTCGACGGGGCCAAAGGCTTCCTGGTGGGTGAGCTCAACAAGGGCCTCAACCACATGTTCACCATGATGAACTCGGCCCGCCTCGGTGTTGCCCTGCAGGGCCTTGCGCACCTGGAGCTGGGGCTTCAGAACGCCACCGCTTACGCACGGGATCGTCTCCAGTCCCGTTCCCTTTCGGGCGTCAAGAACCCGAACGGCAACGCCGACCCGATTATCGTCCATCCGGACGTGCGCCGCATGCTGCTGACCACCAAGGCGCTGGCCGAAGGCAGCCGCATGCTGGGGCATTACTGCGCCCAGTTGCTGGATATCGAGGCTCACGCCCCGGACCAGGCCGACCGGGAAGAGGCCGACAAGCTTCTGGCTCTCATGACGCCCATTGCGAAGGGTTTCATGACCGAAGTGGGTTTTGAAGGCGCAAACCTGGCAATGCAGGTGTTTGGTGGGCACGGGTACATCCGTGAGTGGGGCGTGGAGCAGAATGTCCGCGATGCCCGCATCGCCATGATCTATGAGGGAACCAACGGCATCCAGGCTCTGGATCTGCTGGGCCGAAAGGTTCTGAAAGACCAGGGACAGACACTGCGTATCTTCACCAAGAAGATCCACAAGTACTGCGAAGCCCAGGCCGGCAATTCGGCCATGAGCGAGTTTGTGGAGCCGCTCAATCGCCTGAATAAGGAGTGGGGCGACCTCACCATGCATGTAGGCACCCGCGCCATGAAGAACATGGACGAGTTGGGTGGGGCGTCTTTCGACTATCTCATGTATTCCGGCTATGTCACTCTGGCATGGTTCTGGGCGCGAGCCGCGGAAGTGGCCACTCGCAAGTTGGAGGAAGGTACCTCCGACGAGGACTTCTATCGAGCGAAACTGCAAACGGCGCAATTTTATTTCCGCCGTATCCTGCCCAGGACTCTGACGCTGGCTGAGACCATCAAGGACGGCGTCGATTCCCTGATGGCCCTTGATGAGTCGCAATTTGCCCGTTAGTAGCGGGTGAGAAAGTCGGAGCCACACCCTATGGCCGGGGTGTGGCTCCATCCACTATACTCCCTCCCGTCACCACCACTTGTCAGAAGTACATCATGGCCAATTCCAAGCTTTCCCCCGAAGACCAGGCGCGCGTTGATGAGGTTGTGAAAACCGGCTACAACGACGTGGAGCGCAAGCCGTTCCGTCCTCTGTACCTGCTCCTGATTCTCTATCTCATCGTCAGCGCCCTTGGCGGCCTGAGCTACCTGATCGGAAAAATCGAAGGCGTCATCTGATCGTCAATCGGTCCCGGGACGATCGTTCCACACCGGAGGAATTACATGGATACGCGAGTCATCCAGCACATGGCCCTGCTCATGTCCGTAAACTGTGTGCGAAAAACCGTACTCGACGATTTTCAGGCACAGGGCAAGCTGAGCGAAGCTGAACTTCAGCGCTTCATGGAGGAGGCGACAGACAAGCTCTACACTTTTTTGAGTTATCTGCTGAAAGAGTCGGAGGAGGAAAAGCAGCTGTTTCTTGAAGTCATGAACAGCTCTTATCCGAGCGGCTGGAAAGAGCCGGAGCTGGCGCCCGTTTTTCAGGAAGCGGTTGCCCTGTTGAAGGCCGCCCGATCCTGAGTCTTTGGCCGGGCGGAGTTCCTAGTTGTCCTTCCAGCTCCAGCGCAGCGGCTCGCCAAAATCATCGGTGATCAGAATGCGCCGGGGTCCTTTGCGGGCCATCGATTTCCGGTTCACTCCGCCGCGGCGGGCTTCAATGGCCTTTATTTCCTCCAGCAGCGGGGTGCGGTCGAACTTCGGTCCGTCGAAGCTGACCGACGGCATTCGGTAGCTGCCCGGTTCGCGACCGCTCACACCGGGGGCCACGGGCTGCACTTCCCCGCCCCCCTGCAAAAAGTCCTGAATTTGCTGTTCGATTTCCCGCCGTTCCTGGGCCTTCGATTTGGTTGGTTTCACCATGCCACCTGAACGCAGTACTGGAGGTTTCGGAGAGCTGACCGTTGGGCAGCTCGCCATTGGGAAAGTTGATTGCAACGAGCCAGTTTACCAGCATCATTCCAGGTCGGGGGATGGGGGCGCGGGGCCGGGAATCAAGACGACCCTTCCGCAGTCTCTATGTGGGCGCGTTTCACATATCGTCTTGACCCGCTACTGGGACATCCCTATAATGCACCGCCTTGGTTGAGGTAACTCCCAAGTCGTGAGTGCGGGGTGGAGCAGCCTGGTAGCTCGTCGGGCTCATAACCCGAAGGTCGTTGGTTCAAATCCAGCCCCCGCTACCAATTACGATGTAGTGCCAGTAGACAGCAGCCCGACGAGTCGGTC
>NZ_JBTIYG010000006.1:159013-273663 GCF_054401055.1 Gilvimarinus sp. F26214L
CGGCGAAGGTCGTTGGTTCAAATCCAGCCCCCGCTACCAATTACGATGTAGTGCCAGTAGACAGCAGCCCGACGAGTCGGACTGTTGGCACTACAGTCGGCGAGCGGTTCTTGAGGCCGTTGCCGTGAGATGTCGGTGGCACTTTTTCCGGAAGTGGCACTCTAAGAAAGCGCCCAGTAGCTTGGGTATGGCTTTTTTCCCGGGGCGGCAGAGTCGGCAGTGCTCGTCAGGCGACGCCCAGTCTTGAAGAGCTCCAGATGTATTCTCTTCGCGGATTCAGGCGCCGATGCGCTGACGTCAAAGCCCCTTCTTAGGGGCTTTTTCGTATCTTGATGGTCTGGAGCCGAGCTCCGGGCAGCCGCTGAGATGCGGCGGCGTGAATGGGCCTTGGTGCCCATTTTTTGTATCTGCGGGCCGCGAGGCCCGCCCGAGGAGTAATCGATGGCTCGGAATGCGCCTAATCACCTGGTGGAATTGGTCGAGCCCGTGGCCAGATCCCTGGGCTGTGAGTTGTGGGGGCTTGAATACCACGCCAGTGGCAGGCATCGCGGAACACTGCGGATCTATATTGATAAGCCGGACGGAGTCAATCTGAGCGACTGCGAAAGAGTAAGCCGGCAGGTAAGCAGTGTGCTGGATGTGGAAGACCCGATTCAGGGCGAGTACAACCTGGAGGTGTCTTCACCGGGTGTGGACCGGCCGCTCTTTACGCTGGAGCAGTTCGCGGAATATGCCGGTGAGCGGGTCCAGGTGCGGCTGCGTACACCATTTGAGGGACGACGCCAGTTCAAGGGCCTGCTTACGGGCGTGGAAGACGACGAAGTAAAGGTGGTGGTGGAGGATCACGAGTATCTGCTGCCAATTGAGTGGATTGACAAGGCCAATGTGGCCCCCGGATTTTCCGATTTGTCCGGCAAAAAGGGGCGGGGCAAGTAACGAGGTTAAGCATGAACAAAGAGATTTTGCTGGTCGCCGACGCGGTATCAAACGAGAAAGGCGTAGATCGCGACGTTATCTTCGAAGCCATCGAAGTGGCGCTCGCGACAGCCACCAAGAAGCGATACGACGAAGACTCGGATATCCGTGTAGCGATCGACCGCGAGACGGGTGATTACGAAACTTATCGTCAATGGCTGGTTCGCGATAATGATACGGTCGCGGCGCTGGGCACCGAGTTCACGCTTGAAGAAGCACACGAAAAAGATCCCGGCCTTCAGCCGGGCGACGTTTATGAAGAGCAGGTCGAAAACGTGGAGTTCGGCCGCATTGCTGCACAAACTGCCAAGCAGGTGATCGTTCAGAAGGTCCGTGAGGCAGAGCGGGCACAGATCATTGAGGAGTACCAGGACCGCATCGGAGAGCTGGTCAGTGGCAGTGTCAAAAAAGTAACGCGGGACAATATCATCGTCGACCTTGGCAACAATGCCGAGGGCCTGTTGCCCCGCGATCAGCTCGTTGGCCGCGAGATCTTCCGGATGGGCGATCGTATCCGTGCCGTGCTGATGGAAGTCAGCCCGGAGGCCCGCGGACCACAACTGAAGCTGAGTCGCGCCTGCCCCGAAATGCTCATCGAGCTGTTCAAGATCGAAGTGCCGGAAATCTCAGAGGAAATCATCGAGCTCAAGGCCGCGGCCCGCGACCCCGGCTCGCGAGCCAAAATTGCCGTCAACACGAATGACGGCCGCATTGATCCGGTCGGTGCTTGCGTGGGCATGCGCGGGTCCCGCGTTCAGGCGGTTTCCAATGAGCTGGCCAATGAACGTATCGACATCGTTTTGTGGGACGACAACCCGGCACAATTTGTGATTAACGCCATGGCACCTGCGGAGATCGAGTCCATCGTAGTGGACGAAGACGCCGGTTCAATGGACGTGGCGGTGGCCGAGGACAACCTCGCGATGGCCATCGGTCGCGGCGGGCAGAACGTTCGTCTTGCCGCAGAGCTGACCGGTTGGGACATCAACGTGATGAGCACGGAAACCTGGGAGCAAAAGCAGCAGGAAGAAACCGGCAGCGTGATGCAGAATTTCATGGACGCACTGGACATCGATGAAGATGTGGCGACTGTACTGGTAGAAGAGGGTTTTACCACTCTTGAAGAAGTCGCCTACGTTCCCTTGGAGGAAATGCTTTCCATCGAAGGCTTCGATGAGGAAATCTCCGAGGAGCTCCGCTCTCGGGCCAAGGACGCCTTGTTGACCCAGGCGCTGGCGAATGAAGAGCAACTGGAGCAGGTTGAGCCTGCCGAGGATCTGTTGACGATGGAAGGCATGGACAAGCCTACGGCCTTCAAGCTGGCCAGCCGCGGCATCGTCACCATGGAAGACCTGGCGGAGCAGTCGGTCGATGAACTGCTGGATGTCGAAGGCATTGACCAGGATCGCGCCAGCGCATTGATCATGAAAGCCCGCGAGCCCTGGTTTGCGGAAGTGCAGGCCTCAGAGGGCAATCAGTAAATGTACGAATTGAGGGGTGAATCCAAAAACTAGACGACTAACGTAGTCCCTTTGCGTGGCGTGACGGCCCGATCTGGCGACTGCTCATCAATCAGCAACAGGTGATCCGCGACCGGCGGAGATACAGTTTTTAGAGATTCACCCGAAAGAGAGGCTGGGGAAACAGAATGGCAGAAGTAACAGTTAGCGAACTCGCCAAATCCGTAGGCGCCTCGGTAGAGAGGCTACTCAACCAGATGAAGGAAGCGGGGCTTCAGCACAGTTCCGCCGACCAGGTCGTGTCCGATGCGGAAAAGCAGACCTTGCTGACCTTCCTGAAGGACAGCCACGGCGCCCGTGACGCGGCACCGAAGAAGATTACCTTGCGGCGCAAAACCACCACCACACTCAAAACCGGAAGTGGGTCGGCTCGAAAAACCGTGAACGTGGAAGTGCGCAAGAAGCGCACCTACGTGAAGCGCGACGCGGAAGAAGCGGAAGCGGCGCCGGTTCCCGAGCCCGAAGCGCCACCGGCACCGGAACCGGAGCCAACTCCCGTGCCGGAGCCCACGCCAACTCCGGCCCCTGAGCCCACTCCTGCCCCGGCCGCGGCGACGCCGGAACATCGGGTCGACGAGATCGAGATGAAGCGTCAGGCAGCGATGAAGCGTCGCGCCGAAGAAGCCGAGCGCGAGCGTTTGGCCGAAGAGGAGCGCGCTCGCCGGGCTGAGGAAGAGAAGGCCAGGGCAGCCGCTGAAGCTGCGAAGGCAGAGACTCCAGCGGCCAAGGAAGCTGCCCGCCAGAAGGCCGAAGAAGAGGAACGGATCAAGCACGGAAAACGCAAGGAAAAGCATCGCGAAGAGGAAGAGGCCGAGCCGCGCAAGAAGGGCAAGCGTGCCGCTGCGGCCGGGCCCAAGAAGGCGAAGCGCCTGGACTTGCTGATTGACGACGCTCTGACGGAAGATGACGCCGGTGATGCCACCGCGGCAGATCTGATTCCGACAACACCGCGCAAGCCCAAGCAGCCGCTGAAGCTTGTTAACAAGCACAAATTCAAGAAGCCGACGGAGAAGATTATTCACGAGGTCGAGATTCCCGCAAACATCGTGGTGAGCGAACTGGCTCAACGGATGAATGTGAAGGCGGGCGTAGTGGTCAAGCAGTTGATGAAGCTGGGTGTAATGGCCAACATGAACCAGGCCATTGATCAGGAATCTGCTCAACTGGTTGTGGAAGAGCTGGGACACAAAGCGAAGCTCGTAACCGGTAACGAAGTTGAGGAGCGGCTGGAAGAAACCATCGCCGTCGAAGGTGAGCAGCTGCCGCGAGCTCCCGTTGTCACCGTAATGGGTCACGTGGACCACGGTAAAACCTCACTGCTTGACTACATCCGTAACACCAAGGTGGCGTCCGGCGAAGCGGGCGGTATCACCCAGCACATCGGTGCCTATCGGGTGAAAACCGGCCACGGCGAGGTCACGTTCCTCGATACACCGGGCCACGCCGCGTTTACCTCCATGCGGGCGCGCGGCGCTCAGAGCACGGATGTAGTCATTCTGGTGGTTGCCGCAGACGATGGCGTGATGCCGCAAACCGAAGAGGCCGTTCAGCATGCAAAAGCGGCTGGCGTTCCCATGGTTGTGGCCGTGAACAAAATCGACAAGGAAGCGGCCGATCCGGACCGCGTCAAGAATGAACTGTCTGCGAAGGATGTGATCCCTGAGGAATGGGGCGGCGATACCCAGTTCGTCCACGTTTCCGCTCTTACGGGTGAAGGCATCGACGCGCTCCTGGACGCTGTTTCTCTCCAGGCGGAAATGCAGGAATTGAAGGCCGTGGTCGACGCCCCTGCCCGAGGGGTCGTTATCGAATCCCGTATGGAAGTGGGCCGCGGCGTGGTAGCAACCATGTTGGTACAGCAGGGCACCCTGCGCACCGGTGACATCATTCTGGCCGGGCAATCCTTCGGTCGGGTTCGGGCGATGACCAACGAACTGGCTGAACGCGTGAAAGAGGCGGGCCCTTCCACCCCGGTGGAAATTATCGGCCTCGACTCGGCGCCCGCGGCAGGTGACTCCTTTGTCGTCGCCCCCGACGAGAAGAAAGCCCGGGAAGTTGCCGAGCACCGGGCGGAAAAGGAGCGGCAGGAACGTCTCCAACGCAGCCAGGCGCTGAAGCTGGAGAACATGTTCTCCTCCATGGCTGAAGGCGAGAAGAAGGTGCTGCCGGTTGTACTCAAGGCGGACGTTCGTGGCTCGCTGGAAGCGATTCAGTCAGCGCTCATGGATATTGGCAATGAAGAAGTTCAGGTCAATATCGTTTCATCCGGCGTTGGTGGAATTACTGAAAACGATGTAAACCTGGCTCTGACTGCCGGTGCAATCGTGATCGGCTTTAACGTTCGCGCTGAGAGTTCGGCCCGCAAACTGGCGGAGAACGAATCGGTGGAGGTGCGTTACTACAGCATTATCTATCAGTTGCTGGACGAGGTGAAAAGCGCTCTGGCCGGTATGCTCGCTCCCGAACGAGTGGAAGAGATCGTGGGCATTGCCGAGGTGCGGGACGTTTTCAAATCGCCCAAGTTTGGCCAGGTGGCCGGCTGCATGGTGACCGAAGGCACGGTGTATCGGAACAAGCCGATCCGTGTACTGCGCGATAACGTCGTTATCTACGAAGGGGAACTGGAGTCCCTGCGTCGATTCAAGGACGACGTCAGCGAAGTGCGCAACGGCATCGAGTGTGGTATCGGGGTGAAAGATTACGACGTGAAGGTCGGCGACCAGATCGAAGTCTTCGATGTGAAAGAGGTTGCGCGGGAGCTGTAAGCAGCTTCCGCCGTCATCAGGTAAGGTCACCCGGGGACTAGCATGCCAAAAGAATTCAGCCGCCAGGTCAGGGTGGCGGACCAGATTCAGAGAAGTCTGGCCCAACTGATTCAGAGCGAGATCTCGGATCCCCGATTGGGGCTGGTTAACATCAACCAGGTGGATGTCAGCCGCGACTACTCCAATGCACGGGTCTTTGTCACCTTTGTCGGCGACGAATCGGACGAGGGGATCAAGCAGTCCATTGCAATCCTGAACAAGGCCTCGGGCTTTCTTCGCAGCTTGCTGGCGAAGAACCTCAACAGCCGCAGCACTCCGCGTCTGAACTTTGTGTACGACAAGACCTCGGTCGAAGGCCAGCGACTCTCGCATCTGATTGACCAGGCGGTACGCCCCAGGAGCGACGATTAGCCGGCTGTTGAAAAGCTCTTTTTCAACAGACCGCAGGTCGTCTTCAATGTTTTTTACGACGCGGGCTTCCGGGCCCGTGATTGCTATGATGAGGTAAGGTTTGTCACGCAGACGGCCTAAAGGGCGCCCGGTCAATGGGGTGCTGTTATTGAATAAGGCATCGGGAATTACCTCCAATGCCGCGCTCCAGCAAGCCAAGCGCCTGTTTTTTGCCGCCAAGGCCGGACACACCGGAAGCCTGGATCCGCTTGCCACGGGTATCCTGCCCATCTGTTTCGGAGAGGCGACCAAGTTTTCACAGTACCTGCTGGACGCCGACAAGCGCTACCAGAGCACTTTCTGCCTGGGAATCGCCACTGAGACGGGCGATGCGGACGGGGAAGTAATTGCGGAAGCGGACGCAAGCCGGGTGGACCGCTCAATGGTCGACGCCGCGTTGAAGAGCTTCGTCGGCGCGATCGAGCAGGTTCCCTCCATGTACTCGGCCATAAAGTACAAGGGGCAGCCCCTCTACAAACTGGCTCGCGAGGGGAAGACTGTTGAGCGGGAACCGCGCCGGGTCCAGGTCTACAGTATTGATGTTTTGTCCTTCGAGCCCGGAAACCCCGCTGCGGTGACCCTGGACATCCACTGCAGCAAGGGGACTTACATCCGTACCATCGCTGAGGATCTCGGCAAAGCACTGGGCTGCGGCGCGCATGTAGCCAGTCTGCACAGAACCCAGGCCGGTCCGTTCCACATCGAAAACGCGTTTTTGCTGGACGAGCTGGATGCGGAACGGGGCGACCAGCGGGCGGAAACGCTGGATCATCACCTGTTGCCCAGCGATGCACCGGTTCGTCAGATGCCGCCCTTGAACCTGCCCGAGCAGAGTGCGTTTTACTTCCGTCAGGGGCAGCCGGTGATGGACCCCCAGGTCTATCAGATTGGTTCTGAAGGTGATATGGTGCGGGTCTTTTCCGCAACTGACGATTTTTTGGGCGTTGGCGAAATCACCGACGATGGTCGGGTGGCGCCGAAACGCCTGCTGGTCTGACCTGAAGCTCGTCGAGCACCGGTCAGACGCAAAGAGTTTACCGGACGGCCGCCATCAACCAGCATTGCTGGCGAAGCTTGGCGGTCCGGTAATATAGCCCACCTGTAAATGTGCACGGGCGGGCTGAACCGATGGATTCCGGCGACCTTGCTGGAGTCCGGAAACGTCGCATATTAAACGAGGAAATTGACATGTCATTGAATGCCCAAGAAAAGGCAAAGATTGTTCAGGAATATCAGCAGTCCGAGGGCGATACCGGCTCTCCGGAAGTACAGGTCGCATTGCTGACCGCCAACATCAACAAACTTCAGGAGCATTTTGCGGCTCACAAGCAGGATCACCACTCTCGTCGTGGTTTGATCCGCATGGTGAATCAGCGCCGCAAGCTGCTGGACTACCTGAAAGGCAAGGATGTCAATCGCTACGCCGAACTGATCCAGAAGCTTGGACTGCGTCGCTAAAGCTGTCGGAAGGGCTCGCATTCGCGGGCCCTTCCGCGTTTTGTTCAGAGCAGGGACGTCACGAAAACACTCGAAGCCGGAGATCGCAAAGGATCATCCGGTGCACACTGAATAAGAAGACGACCGAATATTTGAGAAGGATACTATTGTGAATCCAGTGATTAAAACATTCGAATACGGTAACCAGACCGTAACCATCGAGACGGGCCGTGTCGCCCGACAAGCGACGGGTGCCGTGCTCGTCACTATGGACGAAACCAGCGTGCTGTGTACCGTAGTTGGTGCAAAGGACACGAAGCCCGACCAGGACTTCTTTCCGCTGTCCGTGTTCTATCAGGAGCGGGCTTACGCAGCGGGCAAGATCCCCGGCGGCTTCTTCAAGCGCGAAGGCCGTCCAAGTGAAAAGGAAACCCTCACTTCGCGGCTTATCGACCGTCCGATCCGCCCCTTGTTTCCCGACGGCTTCATGAATGAAGTACAGGTTGTTTGTACTGTCATGTCCACCTGCAAGACTGTGGACCCGGATATCCCCGCAATGATTGGTACCTCCGCGGCGCTGGCCGTGTCCGGTATTCCGTTCAACGGTCCGATCGGTGCGGCGCGTGTTGGTTTCACCACCGACAAAGGTTACCTGTTGAACCCCAGCTATGAGGAGCTGAAGTCCTCCGAGTTGGACATGGTCGTCGCAGGCACAAAGCAAGCCGTTCTCATGGTGGAGTCCGAAGCAAGCGAACTGCCGGAAGATATCATGCTGGGTGCGGTTCTCTATGCACACCAGGAGATGCAGGTAGTCGTGCAGGCGTGTGAAGAACTGGCCCGCGACGCCGGCAAGTCGCGCTGGGACTGGCAGGCGCCTGCCGAAAACACCGCGTTGATCGACCGGGTCAAAAGCGGGTTCGAAGATTCCATCGGGGTTGCTTACACAATCACCGACAAGCAGAAGCGTCGCGAGCGCCTCGATGAACTGCGAGCGCAAGCCGCCGCGGAAATCGCCACGGAAGACAGTGGCATCGATGCGGACGATGTGAAGAAGGTTTTCTCTTCCGTTGAGAAGAAACTGGTACGCAAGCGCATCATCGATGGGCAGCCGCGCATCGACGGCCGCGACCAGAAGACCGTACGGCCCATCGACGTTGAAGTAGGCGTGTTGCCGAAGGCACACGGCTCGGCATTGTTTACCCGCGGTGAAACCCAGGCGCTGGTTGTGGCCACCCTCGGTGCCGTGCGCGATGCACAGATCATCGATGCGCTGGAAGGCGAGCGTAAAGATCCCTTCATGCTGCATTACAACTTCCCTCCCTACTCCGTCGGTGAAGCGGGTCGTATGGGCGGCACCGGTCGCCGTGAAATCGGCCACGGCCGTTTGGCTCGCCGCGGTGTAGCAGCGGTCATGCCTTCGCCTGAAGAGTTTCCGTACGTCATCCGGGTGGTGAGTGAGATCACCGAATCCAATGGGTCCAGCTCCATGGCCTCCGTGTGTGGCGCGAGCCTGGCCATGATGGATGCCGGTGTACCCCTCAAGGCGCCCGTGGCCGGTATCGCCATGGGTCTGGTGAAAGATGACAACGGGTTCGCCGTTCTTACCGATATTCTTGGCGACGAAGATCACCTGGGCGACATGGATTTCAAAGTCGCGGGTACCTCACAGGGCATCACCGCCCTGCAGATGGATATCAAGATCGAAGGGATCAACGAGGAGATCATGGAGACTGCCCTGCAGCAGGCACTCCAGGCTCGCCTGCATATTCTGGGCGAGATGAACAAGGTCATCTCCACCTCGCGCACGGAAGTATCCGACAACGCGCCCCGCTTTGAGATCATGAAGGTCGATACCGACAAGATCCGTGACATCATCGGTAAAGGCGGCGCAACGATTCGCGCCTTGACTGAGGAAACCGGAGCGGCGATCGACATCGATGATGATGGCACCGTGCGGGTGTACAGCGACGACGCGCAGTCCCTGAAAGCGGCAACTGATCGGATTCTTGCCATCACCGCGGAAGCCGAGATTGGTCGGATCTACGAAGGTACGGTGGTTCGGATCGTTGACTTCGGGGCCTTCGTGAATTTCCTTCCCGGCAAGGACGGCCTCGTTCATATTTCGCAGATCGCCGATGAGCGGGTGAACAGCGTATCGGACTACCTGAACGAAGGAGATGTGGTCCGCGTGAAGTGTCTTGACGTGGACCAACGCGGTCGGATCAAGCTTTCCATCAAGGAAGCCAAGCGTGACGATGCGGCTGGCACAGAAGAGCCTCAGCCTTCCGAAGGCGAGTAAACTCTGCTGCTCGAGCCATAAAAAAACCCGCCTCGGCGGGTTTTTTTATGGCTGAAGGTTGTTGAGCCTCCGACCTGTAAGGCGCGACGGACTGGGCTTTCCTTAGAACACCGCCTCGATGAGTTGCGGTCCTTCCGCGGCGAGAGCGCGCTTCAACTGCTCGTTGAATTCGTCGGCGGTGGTGGCTCGGGTGGCGTTGACCCCCATGCCTTGAGCGATCTGCTGAAAGTTCAGGTCCGGGCGGGAGATGTCGAGCATGTCCAGTGTCTTCTGGTTGGGGCTGCTGGCGCCTACCCGCATCAACTCAACCTGCAGGATCTGATACTTGCGGTTGGCAAAAATCACATTCACAACATTCAGGTTCTCTCGAGCCTGGGTCCACAGCGCTTGGATCGTGTACATGGCTCCGCCGTCCCCGTGGAGGCACACTACCTTGCGGTCAGGGCAGGCAACCGCGGCCCCGGTGGCTACGGGCAGCCCGTAGCCGATACTTCCCCCGGTCAGTTGCAGCCAGTCATGGCCTGGAATCCCCGCAGTCAGTCCGGTGGCGGGTCCGCCCGAGGTAGCCGCTTCGTCCACAATGATCACGTCCTCGGGCAGCAGGGCGCCAAGGGCGAACCCGATGCTTTTCGGACTCAGGGCGCCAGTGAGCAGTTCGGGCCGGCGCTCCTCCTGAATGCGCGGTTTGAACGTGCCCGCGTTCAGTGCCTGCACCAGGGCGTCCACCGCTCCAGCCACATCTTCGTGGGCCTCCGCCAGTACATGTTGCTGGCAGCCCTCGGGCAGCGGTGTGCTGGGTTTGTCCGGGTAGGCGAAAAACGCAACCGGGGATTTCGCCCCGATGGTTATCACGTGGTCGCAGTCCTTGAACTGCTCCTGCGCCATCTCCACGAAATAAGCGACCCGGTCGAATGCCGGGTGCCCGGCGCCGCGGCGGGTACGGCCGTTGAAGGTCTCGTAAAGAACTGTTGCGCCGCTGGCCTGGACTATTTGATCCAGCGCCGGGAGCAGAGCTTGATCAGTTCCCGGGCCACCCACGACGATGACCGTCCTGGCACCGGAATCGGAGTTAAGGACCCGGGCCACCTCCTCGATCCGCTCGCCCGAGACCGCAGGCGCCGCGGGAACCGCCAGCGGCTCAGCCGCAGAGGCGGTCTCATTCCAGGCGCAATCGGCAGGTACAATCAGGCTGGCAATCTGCCCCGGGTGAGTGAGAGCGGCGCGAACCGCCTCTGCTCCATCCGCCGCCACCGAGTCTGCATTTGCGGAGGATCTCACCCAATCGGAAAAGGCCCTCGCCAACCCGTTCACATCCGATGCCAGCGGAGCATCGTACTGCAGGTGGTAAGTGGCGTGGTCGCCGATCAGATTCACCATGGGAGAGTGCGCCCGGCGGGCGTTGTGGATATTGGCCGTGCCGTTTGCCAGACCCGGGCCCAGGTGGAGCAAAGTTACGGCCGGTTTGCCGGTCATTCGCGCATAGCCATCGGCAGCGCCGGTGCATACTCCTTCGAACAGGCCCAGCACAGAACGCATTTTCGGTTCGTTGCCGAGCGCCCGCACGAAATGCATTTCGGAGGTACCGGGGTTGGTAAAACAGGTATCGACACCGGCTTTCAGCAGGGTTTGAACCAGACTTTCTGCACCGTTCATGGCTTCGCCTCTTGTTTCGGTAAATCGTGAATCCGCAAGAGGGGAGTTTAAGGCAGATGGGCGGGAGTCTCTACCCCGCCTCGGTTTGGGGCTCGGGGGAGGATGGATCAGACCGCGGAGCCGAACTCCCCTGGGCAGCCTGTTGTGGTGCCGTACAGGAGGAAGATTGCTGCAGCTGTTCAAGTTTGCGTCGCAGCGTCGCTCGCGAAATGCCCAGTCGTTCCGCTGCAAGCTTTTTGTTACCGCCGCAGCGACTCAATACCTGCAATATCACCGCGCGTTCGAACGCCCCTACGCTGGCCTGGAGGCCGGCGGATTCCCGCTTCCACGCCGCTTCGCGAAGAACTCCGGTCCACCGGAACTCCGACGTTCCCGGCCATACGGCCAGCAGCCGGAATAGCTTCTCCTCGCTCGGGGCAGCGGTGACACGAACGACCTCGGTCTCCGTGGCGATAACCGCCAGCAGGAAAACCAGTATCGCCGACGATCCGGTTGCGACTCCGTTGATTTGCACTCCGAACTCCATCAGCACCACGACTCCGACACCTGCGACAAACAGCGGGGAAGTGGCCAGCAACAGGGCCTTGGCCCTCCGTCGAACGCTAGGGTTCTCGTTGCCCGTGACCTCCCGGGCCAGCAGAATGACTCCCCCGGCGAGCTGCGCGAGAAAAACCACCTGAAAAACCCAGTAATAGGGTCCTGCCACCCGCGACAGGCTGTATCCGATCCACTGGACTCCGGCGATACACAGGCCGGGGAGAAGGACAACGATCGATGCAAAGAGGGAACTGCCGATGGTTATCGTCTGCCATTTCACGGCGAGCTTGCCGTTGATCTGAAGGATAATGCAGACCAGAGCCCCGCTGGAGATGAAACAACTGATGTAGTACCCCTTGAGTATTGCCAGGCCGAGAACGTCCTCGTGCCGGTACAGAATGCAGAAAAGCTCAAAAAGGTTCAGGCCCAGCAGGCCGAGGAAAAAAACACAGATGCGAGGGTTTGACAGGGTCCGACGAACATTGCGGAAGAACAGCAAGGCGAACTTGATCGCCATGGATGCGAGGCTGAGAGTCGCGAAGGGAAGGAAGGATTCGGCCACGTATGCTCCAACTGTTGTCCGTGATCCTATTCCCGAAGAAGTTTTCTGCGCAGACTGGTCCTGGAAATGCCAAGAGCCGCAGCGGCGGAGGTCTTGTTCCCGTCATAGCGGGAGAGGGTCTCGGTAATCAGAGCGGCCTCGAATCGCGAAAGGGCTTCCGGCAGGCTGACTGTATCGATGTTGTAAACGACGTGTTTCAACGCCCTGATCATCTTGAATTCCTCAGTGTGAGGAACGTAGGAGAGAAACTTGAAAAGTTGGTGCTCGTTGTTGGTGATCAGAAATATCGCGAGAAACATGAGAATCGCGCAGGAGCCAATAACGGATCCGGTAATCCGGACCCCGAACTGCATCAGGCACAGAACGGTCACCACCGCCACAAAGATCGGACTGATGGATATCAGCAGCGCCTTGGCTTTTCTTCGTACCAACTGGGAGGAACTCCAGCGCGCATGAAAGGCCAAAGCGCCGACACTGCAGGCGAGGGTGCCCAGCAGGAAAGCCTGGAACACCCAGTAGAGTGGACCCGGAACCCGGGTGGAGGTGTAACCAAGGGAAACCACACCCTTGATTACAGCTCCGGGCCACACGATCAGTGCACCGAGGGCAATGATCGTGACCACAAGCCCCTGCTGCACTCGCCAGCTCAACTTTCCGGTCACCGAGAGTGCGGTTGCCAGAAAGGACAGCCCCATGGCCATCACCGAGAGGTGATAGACCGTGAGGAACATGAGCGCGAGGCGACCGCCCGCTGGATACAGGAAGCCCACCAACTCCAGAATATTGATGGAAAACAGGGCTCCGAAAAAAACCAGAAACCAGCGATTGACAGCCCTCAGCTCACCTCTGCCGATCCAGAGGATGAGGATCTTCAGAAGCAGAGCCGAGAGGCTGAATGCAGCGTAACCGGGAAGGGACGCAATCAAAATATCATTCCACCCTGAAATACCGAAATGCCGCTTCCCGAGCAGAAGAACTGAATCTTCTGTCCCCGTTGCGGTCGGTTCAAGTCCATGAGAACGGGAATCGTTGCTGTGGTCAGATTCCCGAACCTGTCGTAGCTGATTGGAGCTTTGGCCGGATCGAGATCGAAGCGCTGCGCAAGTACCCGGTGGGGAGGCGCTCCCACCTGATGGCAGTAACTAACGTCGGCGCCCGGACCAAACCAGCTCACCTTCGCCCTCGCTTTCTTGTAGACCTTCGCATGGCGGGTCAGGGTGACGGCGCAGATCTTGTCCATAACCATCTGTCCTTCGAAGCCGCCCGGTTTCTTTGCGTAGTAACAAAGCTCCGAATGCGCTCCATCGGACTCGGTCCGGAACCATTCCCAGCCCTGGTCGCGGTGTTGCTTGCGACGAATCAGCATCGCTCCGCCGGCATCGCCCACTGTTAACACTCCGAGTTTTGTCTTGAACACTCTTTTATCGGATGTGTTCTTCAGCAAAGGCATGAACAAATCGCGGGTCTGGCTCGGAACTTCGCCGGAGCACACCAGAACCGTTTCCGCCATCCCGCTGTTAATGTAGGCATCCGCGACCGAAAGGCCGGTCATGAAGCCCAGGCAGGCATTCGAGATGTCCATGCAGGCAGCGCGCGACGCACCGATCTTATGCTGTACGTTATGTGCAGTCGAAGGTTCTTCGTAGTCGCGCGTGATGCCGGTGAAGATGATCAAGTCTACCTCATCAGGACTGGCACCAGCATCCCTCAATGCGGATTGTGACGCCAAACTCGCAAGGTCCGACGGGCACTGGGATCGGTCCGCCTCGCGGCGTTCTTCAATACCAATGTGGCGTGACAGATACTCCGCCGGCACGCCGAAACGCTCGCTGTTCACTTCCTTCATCAGTTCATCCGAGCTGACCACCGCGCGAGGAAGGTAAGTGCCGATCCCTGCGATGTGTGAATTGCCCAATGTTTCCATGGTGAATCTCCTTCTTTTTCTGGTTGAGGAAGGAGCAGAATAGCGCCTGCGTCATATAGAAGATGCACCGTGGCGCGAATGCTTTCTTCTTGGCGCGTTATCAGTGGACCAAAAGCGGCCACCCCCTGAACAAAGCTGACCGGGGGGCGGACGGAAACGGATTTCTTGACAGGAAAAAAAAGAAATTCAAAGCTCCGGTGAGAGGGTGGAACAATTTCATCGAGCCATTTGGGGAAGCGCCAATGCTGCAGAAAACAATCAATAACCAGGATATTGTGGAGACGCTCAATCGAAGGGAGTGCGACGACCTGGAGGAGCAGATCCTTCAGTCCATTGACAAGGTGCAGGCACTTTGCGCCGTTCACACCCAGGTGGAAACCGGCGACAGCCGGGTCAACTCCCGGACGCGCGCAAATTTCGCCTTCGTTCTGGAGGACCAGGTGAATCAACTGCGTGACCTTCTGGAGTCACATTTCGGTGCATAGTTCGGAAGCTCGCGATCGGTTTCGTTGTTGGGCCTACGAGGGAGGCTGAAGGGCTGTTTCCTTGTACAGTGGCTTCCCCGCGACTATAGTTGGGGGACCTTCCGTAGAAATCAGTACCTCCTCACGGGCTGAAGCGCTGTGCGCTCAGTGCCCGATCGGTCAGGTGTCCTTGTTTCTCGGAACATCCCAACACCGATGCCCCGACCAATCCAGCCCATGCAGTTTCCCAAAGGCCACTTTGTTTTTCTTGATCTGGAAACGACCGGTTCCCGGGCCGGATCGGACCGCATCACCGAGGTCGGTCTGATCGAGGTTCTCGACGGGGAAGTCATCGATCAATATCAGACCCTGGTCAATCCCGAGACGCCGATTTCACCCTTCATCAGTTCGCTGACCGGTATCACCGACCCGATGGTGGCGGATGCGCCGGTATTTGCGGAGATCGCCGAAGAGCTAATGGGTCGATTGCTGGGTAGAACTCTGGTGGCTCACAACAGCCGCTTTGACCACAGCTTCCTCAAAAATGAGTTCCGGCGCCTTGGGCTGGACTATCGCACCCGGGTGGTGTGCACCGTCAAATTGTCGCGCCGGTTGACGCCCGAGTTGCGCAGCCATGGCCTGGACAGTCTGATTCACCACCACGGGCTCCATGTGGAAGCCCGGCACCGGGCCATGGGTGATGCGGACCTGCTGGTGCAATTGATGGCCAAATGGAGCCGCACGCTGGGCGCAGACTCTGTGCAGGCTGCGCTGGAGCCGCAACTGCGGCGGCCTACCCTCCCGGCCGGCCTGTCCGAGGCGGCGGTCGACGATCTGCCCAATACTCCCGGGGTTTACCTGTTCTACGACGAGAAGGACACGCTGCTGTATGTCGGCAAGTCCGTGAAGATCAGGGATCGGGTGAAATCCCATTTTTCCGGCGATCACGCCAGCGACCGGGAACTGGAGATGTGCAGCCAGATTGCCCGCATCGACTGGCGGCGCACCGGAGGAGACCTGGGCGCACAGTTGCTGGAAGCGCGGCTCATCAAAGAGCGCCGACCCATCTACAATCGTCAGTTGCGCAAGACAAAAATGCTCTGGTACCTGGCCGTGGGTCGGGATTCACGGGGTTACCTGACTCTGGCGCCCCGCAGCGCCGCGTCGCTGCCGGCCGATGATTTGAGCTCAGTCATCGGGCTGTTCCGATCGCGGCGCATGGCCGAGGAGTGTCTGCGCCAGGCCTGCGACGCGGCCCGGCTCTGTCACCGCCTGACGGGGTTGGAGAAAGCGCGAAGTGGCGCCTGTTTTGCCCATCAGCTCAAGCGATGTGCCGGCGCCTGTGTAGGTGCGGAAGATCCGGCGGCCTACAACGCCCGCCTACAGGAAGCCTTTGCACCCCGACGGTTCGCAGTCTGGCCCTATGAAGGACCGATCCTGATCCGGGAGGGGGAGGATTATCACCTGGTCGACCAGTGGTGCCACCTGGCCTCCTCCCGTTCGCCGGATACGCTGGCTCAGCACTCACAGACGCGAAACATCGAATACGACATTTACAAGATCCTGGTGAAGTTCATCGAGAAAGGACGCCTTGAGATTCTGCCCTTCAGGCAGCCGGCCCCAGTGAAATCTGAGGCCTAATCGACCTCCCATTCCGCACGGGGGCGGCCCGCCCGCAAACCTCCGCGAAGATCAGCCACTCAGGCGGCCTGATTCGCGAACCCATCGTCATCGGCCCGGCAGGCCGTCTAAAAGGGCTTTCCAGCAGCCTGCTAATTCTGCTGGCTTGCGGTCCAGGCTTTGCGGCTCCAGACCGCCACATAGTTGCCGCCGCTGATCAGTGCCAGGGCAATCACGAGCAAGGTCCCAAATTTGAAGAGGAACAGCGGAAAGACGGGGTAGACCTTCTGGGTGATGACCATCAGCACATAGCACACCTGCACCAGTGTGCTCGCCTTGCCCCAGAACGTCGGCGCCATCTGGAAGCGGCCAATCAGCCAGTGGTAGCTGAGGGCGCCGCCTACGATGACGAGGTCTCGCAGGACCACGATGATTGCCACCCCCGGCGGAATGGCGTTTACCAGTGCCAGACAGACGAATGCGCCCATGAGGAGGGCCTTGTCCGAGATTGGATCGACCACCGCGCCAAACCGGCTCTGGACTCCCATTTTCCGGGCCCACCAGCCGTCGATGCCATCAGTGAACGCGGCGATGGCGGCAATCCATAACACCTCCGCGTAGCGTTCCTGCAGAATGAAGATGCAAACGGGAACTGCGAGCAGCAGCCGCAGGCTGGTCAGCACGTTGGGAAGCTGTTTGATATAGGGGTTCATCATTCGGTCGAGTCGACGTCTGATCAGAGGTTCACATCCGGTGCTTGAAGCCATCTGCTCCCGTCAGCGGAGCAGCCTAATCGCACCGCCCGGGAGCCACGCATTATGCCCGGCCCGGGAGAAAGGCGCCAAGCCTGATCAGCGAACAAAGCCAATGATGGAGATGAAGTGGGATACGGAACCGACCAGCACGAAAATGTGCCAGATCCCGTGGGAGTGCTTCAAAAACTGCAGCCCGTCCATGACGTAGAAAACGATCCCCACTGTATAGGCCACCCCGCCGACGGTCAGCCAGATGAGTCCCTGAGTCGGGAGCGAAGCCTGCAGGGTGGGAAACTCGAACACGCAGATCCAGCCCATAAACAGGTAGACGGCCAGTTGCAGTAACTCCACGCGGTTCGGATTAAGCACGTCCAGGAGCAGGCCTGCGACTGCCAGCCCCCAGACGATCCCCAGCATTCGATAACCCACATCATTCCCGAGCGCCACCACCATGTAGGGTGTGTAGGTGCCGGCGATGAGCAGGTAAATAGTCACATGGTCCAGCTTGCGGAAAATGGATTTGATGCGATGCGGATGAAAGCTGTGGTACAGAGTGGACATGGTGTACAGCAACACCAGGGTCAGGCCAAAGATGGAGAAGCTGACGATGGTTCCGGCGTCGCCGGATTGAATGCTCACCGTGAGTAGTGCGCCGAAGCCAACCAGAGCCAGGGCGGCGCCCACCAGATGTGAAATGCTGTTAAATCGTTCGCCGTAATACATGACTCGAAGACGAGTACCCCAATCGATCATCATTGTCGGGCTTGTTGGACCGCCCGCACCGCCGGGAAGTTTAACGGTAAAGCGCGTGACTCGGAATTCCCGCCCGCAGCAGACCTTGGAAGAAGCCTACCAACGTCTACCCTTCCGCGTGCCGGTCCAGCACGTCAGTGCCTGTTCCTCGCGGAGCGTTTACGGCATATCGTAACCCTGTTCGCCTGATCGGGGACCAGGCGAACAGGCGACCGACCGCTAGCCGCCAATCCATACCTGCTGGGCATTGACGAACTCATGGATGCCGTGGGGCCCCAGTTCCCGCCCGTACCCGGACCGCTTCACACCCCCGCTGGGCAGGCGCGGGTCGGTTTTGACAATGCCGTTAACAGCCACCTGGCCACTGACGATTTCCCGGCTCAAGGCCTCGCCGCGCTTGCCGTCGGTCCAGAGAGCGGCGCCCAGACCGTATTCCGTGTCGTTGGCGATGCTCAGCGCGTGCTCGGCGTCTTCCGCCTGCAATACCACCGCCACCGGTCCGAAGGTCTCCTCGCAGGCCGCAGTCATATCGTTGCGAACGTCCGCGAGCAGGGTGACCGGATAGAAGTAGCCGGGACCTTCGGGGAACTGGCCTCCCAAGACACACCGGGCCCCTTCGGCGATGCTTTCCTCCACCTGACGGTGCAGATTGTCGCGCAGGTCGCTCCGGGCCAGCGGGCCCACGTCCGTTGCCTCATCTTTGGGGTCGCCTACCCGAAGGCCTTCGAGTCGAGCTTGCAAGCGCTCCACCATCTGCGGGTACACGGATGCCTCCACAATAATGCGTTTGGCCGCGATACACGACTGTCCCGCATTGATCATGCGGGACAGGCAGATGACTTCAGCGGCTTTGTCCAGGTCGGCGTCGGCCAGCACAATGGCCGGATCCGACCCGCCCAGCTCAAGCACGGCGGGCTTGATTTCGGAAGCCGCGACCGCAGCCACGGCGCTGCCCGCACGGGTGGAGCCGGTAAACGACACCCCACGCACGGCCGGGTGGCGAACCAGGCTCTCCACGTCTTCGGTCATCGCCGGGACATTCTGGAAGACGCCGGTCGGTGCACCTGCGGCCTCAAACAAGTCGGCAATAGCGCGGGCACAGCCGGGCACGTGGGGATCGTGTTTCATCAGGCAGGTATTTCCGGCCATCAGCGCCGGGGCGCAAAAGCGAAAAGCGAGCCAGAAGGGCGCATTCCAGGGCAGAATGCCCAGGATAGGACCGAGGGGCAAATGTTGCACATAGCTGCGCGCCGCGTCGGAGTCGATGTCCACAGGGGCCAGATACCGTTCGCCGTGCTCTGCATAATGTTCCGCGCACCAGGCGGCCTTCATGACCTCGCCGCGGGCTTCGCGAATGGGTTTGCCCATTTCCTCGGTCATCAGGGGCGCCAGTTCCTCACAGCGAGACTTCATCTGCGCAGCCACCCTCCGCAGCAGGTCCGCTCGTTCTCCGAAGCTGCTCCTGCGCCAGGTGTCGAAGGCCCGCTCGGCATGCCCGGCGGCATCGTGCAGCCGGGATTGGTCCCAGCACGGCACTTCGCGTATCGCTTCACCTGTGGTCGGGTTGACGGCTTTCAGCATGCCGATTCCTCCTGTTTCACGGGAGCTCAAGAGCTGGTCTCGTTTTTGGCAATCGCCCGGCGCTCGGTCAGGCTGGCGGGCGAGGGAAGTTGCGTCGGGCGCACCTTGCCGTGCCCCTCATCTGGCTTGACGACGAAATCCTCGTTCAGTGAGAAGAAGGATTGGCAGCTGTCCGCCGTTACGTACAGGGTGTCGGAAATTCCGCAGGTCTTGTCCCCGTCCACACCCCACATCCAGGGGATGATGTGGAAGGTCATCCCCTCTTCCATAATTGTGGCATCGCCCTGTTTCAGGCTGATGATGTAGCCTTCGTCCCAGCTTGGCGGGAAGGCAATGCCGATAGAGTAGCCGGAGCGTGTCGGCAGGCGCGCGCCCACTTCGTTTTCGGTGATGATCTTGCGAATCAGGTTGTCGGCGTCGGAAACGGTCAGGCCCGGTCGAATGATCTCCTTCACTTGTTTGAGTGCCAGTTTCATTCGTTCCTGGGCGTGATGCATGCTGTCACTCATCTCCCCGAGGATTACCGTTCGCATCATGGCTGTGTGATAGCGCCGGTAACAGCCGCCCACTTCCAAAAAGACGTGCTCGCCCGGCTGCACGATGCGCCCCTCCCAGGTGGCGTGGCCGATCATGGTACGCGGCCCCGAGGTGACGTAGGGCATGACGGCGGGCGCCTCACCGCCCGCGCGGAACATTCCACTGCATACGGCGGCTGCGATCTCATTCTCCGTCACACCCGCTGCGCAGGCCTCGAATCCCGCCTTCATCCCGGCTTCGGTCGCGGCAGCCGCCTTGTACATCAGGGCGATTTCTGCGGGAGATTTGCGAATGCGCCCTTGTTCGACGATTCCGAAACAGTCGAAAAGACGACCGTCGGTGAAGGTGGTGTGAATGCTGTCCTGATGATAGGCGGGGAAAAAGTAGCTGTTGCGTTCGTATCCGATATCCTTGCGCGCGAGACCGAACTCGCGCAGAGCCTCCACCAGCATCTGGATCGCGTCGCCTGTGTCCGGGTACGGGCGCGTTCGTTCCACCCAGGTGCGCGCGTGGATATTCGATTCCTCCATGGCTCGGGTAATCATGAAGGGCTCATCGTCCAGTGGCACCACCAGACACTGGAAAAAAGAGTAGCCTGTGGTCTGGTAATCGGTGAGGTACATGATGTTTTCCGGATCGGAAATAATCACCGCGTCCAGCAGGCGGGCGCGCATGCGCCGCCGCAGGGCCTCGATCCGGCTCTTGTATTCCTCAAAGGGAAAAGTCATATCGTCCCGGCGTTTCATTGGCCCTCCACACAATCGTCAATGGCCGCGCCGAGGATGTTCAATCCTTCGGTCAGGTCGTCAGCGGGAATCGTGAGCGGCGGCATCAGTTTGATCACCCGCCCGCCGGTACCACAGGGCCCGATCAACAGCCCTTTTTCGAAGCAGCGCGCCGCGACAGTTTTGGCGAGTTCGCCGCTGTTCAGGTCAATGGCCTGCATCATGCCCTTGCCCCGCACCGCGAAATTCTCACCGCTGTGCGTTTGGGCAATATCGCGCAAATGGTTGTTCATTTGCGCACCTTTCTCCTTCACCGCTGCGAGGAAGTTCTCATCGTCGAAATAGCTGAGCGCTTCGCGACCGGCGACGAAGGAAAACCCCTGACCGCGAAAGGTGCCCGTGTGCTCACCGGGAGACCAGTGCTGGTCGTGTTCGGGCTTGATCAGGTTCATGGCCAGGGGGGTGCCGTACCCACCAATCCCCTTGGCCAGGCAGATGATGTCGGGGTCCAGACCCATGTCATCAAAGCTGAAATAGGAGCCGGTCCGGCCGCAGCCTGCCTGAATGTCGTCCACAATCAGCAAGGCTCCCAAATCCCGGGCCAGATCCTGGAGCGCGAGCAACCAGTTCTTGCCGGCCACTTTGACTCCGCCTTCCGCCTGAATCGCTTCAACGATGAACGCGGCAGGCTTCGCCGTACCGCTGGAGGTGTCCTCGAACCGGGCGCGCATGCGCTCGATGGATTCCATTCCGCAACCCAGTTCACAGCCAGGGCAGTGGGGCTCGCAACCGAAGGGTTGGTGATCCACATGCTCCAGCGGAACGCCCGAGGCGGCCCGAAAATACCCGTTGGCCGTGCAGGCCAGCGAGCCGAGGGTCATCCCGTGAAAGCCGTGGTGAAACGCGACCACGCCGGTGCGACCCGTGACCCGACGCGCAAGTTTGAGAGCCGCTTCCACCGCGTTTGTACCCGTAGGGCCGATGAACTGCATCTTGTGTCGCATGTTGCGGGGTAGGAGAACGGTCTCGACAAACTTCTCGAGAAAGTCCCGCTTGGCACTGGTGTACATGTCCAGGCTGTGGGGAACGCCGTCGGCTTCCAGGAAGCTGATCAGGGCCTTTTTCATGCGCGCGTTGTTGTGGCCGAAGTTCAGTACACCGGCACCTGCAAAAAAGTCGATGAACGATCGACCGCTTTCATCAATCTGGCGGGCGTTGGATGCGGAAACAAATACCGTGGGGAAGGCGCGGCAGTAACCGCGAATATTGGATTCCCACTGCTCGAAGACATCGGTGTTCATGGATCGACCCCCTGGTTGCGTGGGTCGCCGCGGCGACGTAAGTGAGCCGGCCCCGTACGGAGACGGCCGGAGATTTGCTGGCCCCGACCCATTCAGCGCGCCCGCAGCCGTTGATTCACCGCTGCAGCCAGACGGCTGACAGCCTCAACTGGGTGGCGGGGCCGCGCCGACCAGGCTGGAGAAAATGCGAACTACTTGAGAAATCAGTCCGTCATTGAACTGATAGTGGGGGCTGTGAAGAGGCTCGCCGAAACGGTCGCCCTCCCGGGCGCCAATCAGCGCGTAAGCGCCGGGAATCTGTTCCAGATAGTAGCTGAAGTCCTCCGAGGCCATCACCGGCGCACGAACCTGCTGGCACTCCCAATCGTCCCCGTACTCTGTGGCAACCGCCGCACGCAGTTGTTCCGCTTGCGGAGAGTGGTTGCATGTGGGGTTGTAGCGGGGAGTCAATCGGGTTTTCGCAGTCACTCCGTAGGCGCGCGCCGTATCTTCGGCAATCTGGGTAATCAGGTTCCCAATTGCCTCCCGCGTGGCGGTTTCAGTGATGCGCATGCTGCCGCCGAGAGTGACTGATTCAGGGATGACAGTAAGCCCGCTTTTGCCGTCCAGGGACGTTACGCTGAGTACAGCGGAGTCCTTCGCGGAAATCCGTCGACTGATGATTTGCTGCAGGGCCAATACGATGGCCGCCGCGGCAAGCACCGGGTCACGGCAGGCCTCCGGCTGGCTTGCGTGTCCGCCCTGGCCTCTCACGACGATTTCAAAGGTGCCGTTTCCGGCCATCACGGGGCCATCGGGGCATAACGCCTGGCCATTGGCAATGGCTGGCCAGTTATGCCAGCCGTAAATTTCCTGGACCTCTTCAAGGGCGCCTTCGCGAATCATTTCGCGGGCGCCGTGACCTCCTTCCTCCGCAGGTTGAAACAGAAGGGTCACAGGCCCGGGAAGCTTCGATTCCTGGCGCTTCAGCCAGGCGGCAGTGGCAAGTAATGTCGCTGTGTGGCCGTCGTGTCCACAGGCGTGCATGCAGCCCTCATTGCGCGATTTCCACGCAATGGCCGCCGCCTCGGTGACCGGCAGCGCGTCGATGTCGGCGCGCAATGCGATGTGTTTGCCTCGCGCCTGGGGTGCCAGACGGGCCACCGTTCCGGTGGCTGTGCACTGGCGCCATGGAATCTGCAGATCGTCGAGTCGGCGGCGAATCAGAGCCGCGCTATGTTCCTCGTGCCAGCCGAGCTCGGGTTGTTGATGCAGCTCACGACGCAGTTCAATTGATTCATGCAGCACTGTGTCCCATGGATTCATCGGCGGCCTCCGTCGACTTGTTTCTGGCCAGTGTAACAGAGCCATGCAGGCAGGCACCGGTCGCCCGGAACATTTTGTGCAGCCCCATTCCGGGCAGCGCCCTTTTCGCCTCTACTCGTTAACCGGTCTGCGGGAGCCATTCGATGCATGCGATGAACCGAACCGAGCTGGAAGAACTGGTCAATGACGCGGAATCCAGCTTTCTGCTCGTCAACGTCCTTGGGAAGGATGATTTCGATCGCCAGCACATTCCGGGATCCGTCAACATTCCCCTGAAAGACCCCACCTTCGCTCAGCAGGTGGAGGCGGCAAACAGCGGGAAGGAGCGCACCGTGGTCGTTTACTGCGCCGGTCCGGAATGCGACGCCTCCACGAAGGCTGCTACGGAACTGGAAGCGGAGGGGTTCTCCTCGGTCTATGACTATGAAGGGGGCACAGCGGACTGGTTCGGGGCGCGTTGATGGGTTGCCGAAGCACCGGCTGGAAGAGGCTTTTCAAGCTGTCAGGCCGTGAGATCGTCGCGGCGGACAACAGGCAGCGCGGTCAGATCCACGTTATCCAGGCAGCGTACATTGATCAGGGCCATTGAATCTCCGCTGCCGACGTAGCCAAAGCCCAGCGGCGCGCAGCCGCAATGGGGACAAAAATGATGCTGAATCACATGCTTGTCGAATGTGTAGCTGCCCAGGTCGCTTTTCGACGTAGAGAGCACCACCCGATCGCGGGGAAGGAGCCAGAACAGATAACCCTTCTTCCGGCAATGAGTGCAACTGCACTCAATCACCTCATGAATATGTCCTTCCACATGAAAGCGAATCATTCCGCAGTGGCAACTGCCTTCGCATCTCATCCCTGTCCTCCGCTGTCGGGCCCGCTGCTGAGGAGCCAGTGTCAAGCCGCGGCGTTCATATGCGCTGATCCGCCCGGCGGGTTTCGGCAACGGTCGCTTCTCAACGGTCTGGCTTATTTGTCGCAGTTCAGCCCGTAGAGTTCCTGAAATTGTGCGGCGTTCTCGGGTGCCTCGCGCTCCAGAAGGACGCAGCCGGTGTAATTGCCGTGCATGATCTCCGTGGCCGTGTCTTCAAAGGTCCAGTCAACGATCTGCCCCCGCTGGAACGAAACAATCTCGCCTTTGAAGACATTGTCCACCAATTGCGGTTCGCTATTGATGCGGCCGGTGAATCCTTCTTCCTCCTGATCGAACGGGTAGACCCAGAAAAATTCAGTTAAATCGTTGTCCTGTACTCCGACCTTCACGGAAAAGCCCTGGGTATCCGGCGGCGGGTCGTTGGCGACTCCAAGGAAGTAATCCAGGGTCTTGCGCGCCTTGTCGTAGGCCGCCTGCATCTGCGGGTCATCCGCGGCCTGGATCAGACCTCCCAGCTCCACATCGGCTTCGGAGGCTCCGCCGGACTGCCGCTTGATGGAGTACTGCACGGCCACGAGGCCAGCGAGGATCAGGATCATTCCGAAAAAAATCGTCTTGTGCTTCACGGTTACCTCAAGAATTACAAAATGGCCGCGGGGGGCGCAAATGCATCACCCAGAGAATTGGATGGCATCGCGGTGGCGCTCCGCGGGTACAAGATAGAGCAGGCAGTCATCTCGTGCAATCTCCGCATTGGTGGTTACCATGAAGAGCTTGAGCGCTCGCCGGGTTACCAGACGTCCCCCGATCAGCGAAAAATAACGGTCGAGCCGGTCGTGTCCGCGGCTGTCCGGAGCTATCAGAACCTCGCGCAGAGCTCGCCGGGAAAAGCCCAGTTCGGTACCCGGGTCCACAATTCCGAAGTTGTAGGTTTCGATCTGTGGGAGCAGAGTGAGGTCGTGGCGGGCGCTTGGCTTGTCCCCGTAGGTAAGGCTGGCCTTGTCGCGCAGTTCCAGGCGGATCGGGTTATAGAAGAAATCCATGGCGAAGTCAGCGGGGGGAGGCGTAAGCACATTCTCACGGCAGGCAAACCCGGTGAGCCCCTCTTCCGCCAGACGCGGTGATTCCGGGTCCTGGGCGCCGCCGCATTCCACTGTCACGGTAGGGAAGTGGGTTTCGCTGATTTCCATCAGGGCACCCAGCTTCAGATCGGTCACCATGATGCGCGGCGTGAACAGGGAGACAAGCGCCTCGTGACGCGGATCCATAAAGGTGGTGACCCCGAAAGCGGGGCCGCTGCCCGATGTGTTATGGATATCCAGAACGGCTTCGGGCTGGAACTGCATCAGCGTGTCCAGTATGCCTTTTGCCAGCCGTGATTCCGGAGCGGACGTAAACGGTGGCTTGAAGCACCGGTTCAGATCCGTCTCCCCGGGCAGGGTGCGGTGAAAAAACACAGGGTCGGCCTGGGCGGCCCTTACGTTTGCAATCAGGCAGTGCAGATCCACAGCAGGCTGGACTTGCTTTCGCAACAGTTGAAAAGTTGCAAAGAAGCCCGAGGGCTCATTGCCGTGCAGCAGAGTAATGGCAGCCCTGCAGCGGCTCTGGTCCCGGCCGGGAATGTAAACGTGGGCCGGTCCGGTCAGAGCATGCAGGAACTCCGTAGCTGTTTCGCCGATTTCCCGAGCGCCCGCATGCCAATAATGGAATGGATAGTGGTTGGAGCGCTGCTCTACAAAACTGTTCATAGACATTCCCGATCGTTCCTGGCTCCACCTCGGTCAGGACCACCGCGCCACCGGCACATTCTCGCGGCTGAACTGCTGGTACTGTTTGAGCATTTCGGCGAGAGCCTTGGGCCGGGGCATTTCAGACTCAAGTTCGATCAGTTTCTTCAGTTGCCACTGGCTCCCTGTCTGCTTGCTGTCCAGACGTTCCTGGATGACCTGAAGCAGGGGAGAAAAATCAGCTTCCTGAA
Organism: Gilvimarinus sp. F26214L; assembly: GCF_054401055.1. Classification (NCBI taxonomy): domain Bacteria; kingdom Pseudomonadati; phylum Pseudomonadota; class Gammaproteobacteria; order Cellvibrionales; family Cellvibrionaceae; genus Gilvimarinus; species Gilvimarinus sp. F26214L. The sequence continues at coordinate 185,023 of NZ_JBTIYG010000006.1, forward strand.
ATCCGGCGGAGGTCAGAGCTTCCGGCACCCGGGGAAGCAGCTCCCGGAGAATGTCCGCAACCTTGAAGTAGCGGGGTTCATTCTGGTCCGGCGCGGGCCAGATGAGTTCAGCGTCGAGTCCCTTTTCCGCCGCCCGGTAGAAGTTGCGAATACAGTATTCGAAGGGGATGGCGGGCAGAAGCCGGTTGATCTTTTTCTGCATCAGTTTCCCGAGGCCGATCAGTAACGCAGCATTGGCCAGCATGTCCACGACACTGGGGCCGGCGGGCAAGGCCCGCATCTCGATGCGCAGATGGCCGTGATCGGCGGGGTCATAGACTGGCCGATTCCACAGCCATACAGACCCCTGCTGTAGCCGCAATTCGGACAGCTGTGGAATGCCGCCGGCTTTCAAAACATCAAGCGGGTCCTCCTCACCGAGCACGGGTAGAACGGGCCGATAAAGATAGACGCACTCTGCAAACAGCTCGACCGCACCGTGGCGCAGCCAACTGTGCCCGTAGTTCACCCGTGCCGGGCGAGGATGCAGGGGATCGACGGGACGACAGTCAATGGATTGTTTGAACAGCGGTATCCGGGTTTCCTGCCACAGGCGATGGCCGAACAGGGTTGGCGAGTTCGCAGCAATGGCCAGCACCAGGGGAGTGACCAGCTGCAGGGCGTTGTAGGTGTTGGCGAACTCCCGCACCGAAATGCGCCAATGGGCCTGGAACGAGGTGTTGGCTCCCTCCAGGGTCACATCCTCCATTTCCAGGAGAATCGGCTCCTCGCCCTTGATATCAATGTGGAAAGGCCCGCCGCGGATCTTGCGCAGTTCCCGCGTGAGAGCCTCGTAGCGGGGCGTTTTGGTCATGGCGTGATAGCCGGTGTCCGATTGCTGCAGGGTCGGGAGGATCCCAATGGCGACTGTGTCACCGTGCCACTTTTGCGCGCAGGCGCGTAAAGCTTCCAGTGAGGCGAGCGCTTCACTCTGGGTCTGCGCGAAGCAGTGGTCCCGGGCGAGGACCGGCTTGAAGTTGTATTCGAGGTTGTAGCGATTCAGTTCCAGGGTGAGTTGGGCATCCCGCATCTCAGCCTGTATTTCCTGATTGATCAGCAGGGGTCGGCCCAACTCGTCGATAATGTAGAGCTCGAGCTCGGCGCCAAAGGATGGGGGCCCGTCACCAAAGCCGGGGGTGGCCAGAAGTTTACGCAGGGCATTGAGGTTGTCGCGAAGCCGGGCCGAGAAGCGGCGGTAGTCCTCTTCCTCGAAACTGATGCGGTCGATGGCTGTACCCATGCCTTACTCCCGCCCGCCGTATGCCCCGGCCCCTGTGCAGTGCTCTGTGCCGCGCTTACTCCCCAATCGGCCGGACGGAGCCGCAGTCGTCGGCCAGCCAACTGCCGTGCTGACTGGCGACCAATTGTTCCGCCTGGCCGTTGACGGTGGTGTTGAGCGTGACTTCGCCCTGATATTCGCGCTCGCTGACCAGCCGCAGCTCTCCTTTGCCACTGGTAGGGGGGTTGTCTTCGCAATGGAATTGAACCTTGTAGACGTCCCCGTCCTGCTCAAGGGTCTGCTGGCAGTTTTCGCTGGGCTGAGGAAACTCCCGTCGCGCTGCCTGTTCCGCAGTGATGCAGGCTTTTGCGGTGTAGTTCTCCAGGTCAAAACTGATACCCTGATTCGCCATCTGCGATTCGATCATCCGCCGCTGTTCTGGTGGCAGAGATTCCAGCATCTTGCGTGCCTGTTCCAGTGCCGCTTCCAGTTCACCGCTGGTACTTTCCATTTTGAAGCTGTGCTCCCACAATCCGGGGCGCAGCTCGGGTGCCCCAAGGGCGGGGCCGGAGAGCACCGCTGAAAAAAAGAATAAAACCGGGAACGCCGAACGTTTCATGTGAGCTCCTTGTTGTTGTGGATGTTTGGCTATTGGCTCGCGGCGGCGCTGTCAGGCACCAACCGGGCGCTACCGCCCACGGCCCCCTCATCGGTGTTCCGAACCCAGTCGGCGACAGTCTGTCCGCCCACCTGATCTTGGAAAGAGTCTTCCACCAGGTCGGCCATTGCACAGACTGCCTTGTCATTGGCGATGGACGGGGGCATGGGCGTTTCCGGCGCTCTCACCGCCTGCATGAGTTCGGTGAGAGTGATCTTGTCGAGAGAGCGGGCGGGCAGGAGACCGGCGCCGTCAGAGGTGTTGACCAGGAGCTTGCGTTTGATGAGTTTCCGGGTCATGCGTTCAATGACCTCGGGCCCCACGGAAAGGTTTGATTCCATGTCCGCGATGGAGGTGGCACCGCCACCGGTGTCGAACTCCCGGGCGACCCGGTACATCATGGACAGGCCCGTGCGTTCATCCACGCTCGCGCTGGGGAGCAGCCGGCGGCTGCGGGTGATCTGTTGTTCATGCTGGGCGTAGAAGGCGACGGAAGAGCCCACCAGCAGAATCAACCAGGCCAGGTAGAGCCACCAGAGAAAGAGGATGCCGACCACGAAGCTGGAGTAGATGGCTTCGTAGCGAGTGGACCCCGCAACGAAGTTCGCGAAAACGAGGCTGGTGGCCTGCCAGATCACCCCGGCCACCACTCCGCCGAGAAACGCGTACTTCACTCGGACCCGGGTGTTGGGGATAAACACGTAGAGGAAGGTGAACAGGCCAATGATAACGAAGAAGGGAGTGAGCTGGCTCAAAGCGGAAAACAGCCAGCCGAAGGGCTGCACCTGGCGCAGTTCGGTCACGAAATCGGAGCCGACAATGGTGCCGGTGGTACCAAGCGCGGACACGATCAGCACGGGGCCTATGATGATGACGCTCAGATAGTTGCTGAAGCGCTGGCCCAGGCTTCGCAGTTGGCTGACCCGCCAGATGCTGTTGAAGGCCGTTTCGATCTTCTGGGTCAGGGAAATGACGGTATAAATCAGAAAGCCCATGCCCGCGAAGCCCAGGACCCCGACCCGGATATTGTCCACAAACTGCAGCACATTGTCGGTGATGACCGGGGCTCGCTCCCCCAGCGGCTCCAGAAAATTCTCCAGCAGGGGTTCGAGCTGATTGTGAACACCCAGGGCGGTGAGCACCGAAAACGCCAGAGCCAGAAAGGGTATGAACGACAGAATGGTGGTGTAAACCAGCCCCATGGCGTGCAATGCCATGTCTCCGTAGATGAAGTCCCGGATCACGGCAAAGATAATGCGCGTAAAGCGCCATGCCATGCGCAACAGCGGAGAATCACCCTGATGCTCCGCCTTCCACAGCCAGTTGTCGAACCGTACGCTCCAACTCTCGGCGTGTTTCATCATTGTTGTTGCTTCCCTGTTCGTTGACCCGTTCGAGAATCGGTTTGGGCCAGGCGCTAGCCGAACGTGTGCTCCTCGGCGGGGAACAGGCCTTTTTTCACGTCGTCGGCATACTTGAGCAGGGCGTTGGGAATGTCCCCTGCCTCCTTCAGAAAGTTTTTGGCGAACTTGGGCGGACGGGGAGTGAGTCCAAGAATATCATTGATGACGAGAACCTGAGCGTCCGTGTGGGGCCCGGCGCCGATGCCGATGGTCGGGATGGACACCGCCTTCGTAATCCGGCGTGCCAGTTCGACGGGGACACACTCCAGGACCAGCAAATCCGCTCCCGCGTCAGCCAGTGCCTGTGCGTCACGCAGGATAATTTCGGCTTCCTGCTCCGTTTTGCCCTGGGCCCTGAATCCGCCAAAAATGTTGACCGACTGGGGTGTCAGCCCCAGGTGAGCACAGACCGGAACACCGCGCTGGGTCAGCATCTTTACGGTTTCGGCGAGCCATTCCCCGCCTTCAATCTTGACCATGTTGGCTCCGGCCCGCATGACCCGGGCAGCATTTTCCAGAGCCTGTTCGGGCGTGCCGTAGGCCATGAATGGCAGGTCGCCCATGATCAGCGATTTGTCGTTGCCACGGGCTACCGCCTCCACGTGGTAAATCATCTGATCCATCGTCACGGGGATGGTGCTTTTGTAGCCCAGCACGGTCATCCCGAGACTGTCGCCCACCAGGAGCACTTCCACACCGGTTTGCTGGGCCATGGCGGCCATAGGGGCATCGTAGAGCGCCACGGTGACAAATTTTTCCCCGGAGGCTTTCATTTTGCGCAGGGTGTTGATGGTCACTGTCTTCGCGAGCGCGGTTTCTGCAGAGATCGTTCCGTAGGGCATGGTTTCACCTGTGGCAGAGTGGTCTGCGCTTAAAGAATGGAAGGGTTGTAGTAGTGTCGACCGCTCTTGATGCTGAGCAGGTATTCAACAAACTGTTTGTAGTGGCGCTCATTACCCACCAGGTCGAAATCCGCAGAGTTGACGATGAGCAGGGGAGAGCGGTCGTAGTAATGGAAGAAGCGCGTGTACGCTTCATTCAGCCCCTCGAGGTAGGCGTGATCAATGTAGCGCTCGGCCGGATTGCCCCGCCCGCGAATGCGCTCCGCCAGAATTTCCACCGGTGCCTGCAAATACACGACGATGTCGGGCGTCGCAGTATCCAGGGTCAACTGGTCGTAGACCTGCTGATAGAGGCGAAATTCGTCATCATTGAGGGTGACCTGGGCGAACAGTTGGTCCTTTTCGATCAGAAAGTCCGCGATGCGTACTGGTTCGAACATGTCGCCCTGACGCAACTCCTGAAGCTGCTTGGCCCGTTCGAACAGAAAATGCAACTGGGTCGGCAGAGCATGGGTCCGCTGGTCCTGATAGAAGCGCTCGAGAAACGGATTGTCTTCTGTTCGCTCCAGAAGCGTCTCATAGCCGAAGGTCTTGGCCAGGTTCTTGGCCAGCGAGGTTTTGCCCACCCCGATCGGCCCCTCGATGGCGATGTAGCGGGGCAGGGCGTCCGGGTCATGGTCGATTTTCAGATTGAGGGCGGTGGTCAAAGCTAACTCCTGACTCTTTTCAATCCGTCCGCGGGACAGCGATTCAATAGCTCGGTAAGGGGAATACCATTAGGCAGCACCAGGTCGGGACTGATGTCCGCGAGCGGGTAGAGTACAAAATTGCGCTCGCCCAGGCGAGGGTGAGGAATCTCCAGCCGGTCGGTGACGATCACCTGATCCCCGTAGAGGAGAATGTCCAGATCAAGGGTTCTGGCGGCCCATCGGGTGGTGCGTTCCCGGCCCTGGTCGGCCTCGATCCGCTGCAGGTGAGTGAGTAGTTCCTCCGGCTCCAGCCGGGTCTCCAGCAGCGCAACACCGTTGATGTAGTCCGGCTGTGATCCAGGTCCTAGAGCAGGGTTACGGTACCAGTGGGAGCGGGCGCGAAAGCGGGTAAGGGGCAACTGTGTCAGCGCCTGCAGGCCCCGCTCGATCTGCCGGTGCGGGGCTCCAAGATTGCTGCCCAGGGCGATATAGACGCACGCAGCGCCTGGTCGGGTGCGCTTTGCTTCACTTGCCATCGGGCTTTCGTTTGCGGGGGGAGCGTTTGCGCGGACGCTTGCGCCCGCCACCATGCAACTCAGCCACCATTGCATTGCGCTGGGGTTCGTCCACTTCCTGGAAGGTGGTCCACCATTGGCCAAGGCCCTGGTGGTCCTCCCCCGCCTGCTCCCGGAGCAGGAGGAAATCATAGGCGGCGCGGAACCGGGGATGGGACAGAAGGCGGAATGCCTGCTGGCCCGAGCGCCGCGGCAGACGGGGCTGCATCTCCCAGATTTCGCGGATCGGAATGGTAAAACGCTTGGGTATGGCCACCCGCTGCACCTGCCGAGAAATGACCCATTGGGCTGCCTGCTGCAGGGCAGGCATCGGTGGAACACCATCCCCATGCAACTGCTGCTGGCGCGTGACAACGGCGGGCCAGAGAATAACGGCGAACAGAAATGCCGGGGTAACCCGGCGCCCGTTGCGGATGCGCTCGTCCGTGTTGTGGGCCGCCTGGCGGATCAGCTCATCGACCTGACTGTCGTGGGCGAGCACTTCGCCGGTCTCGGGAAACAGTCGTTCGAACAACCCGAATCTCCGCAGTTCCGGGTAGACGGCCTCCGCATGACCACTCATCAGGAGTTTCAGAGCCTCATCAAACAGGCGTGCCGGGGGGACGTTGGCCAACAAATGGCCCAGTTCCAGAATCCCCTGCGCTGTCTGGTCTTCGATCTCGAACCCCAGTTTGCTGGCCAGCCTGACCGCGCGCAGCATCCGCACCGGATCTTCCTGATAGCGGGTAACCGGGTCGCCGATCATCTTGACCTGTCTGGCGGCAACGTCCGCCATGCCCGTGGTGAAGTCGATGATCTCACCCTGGGTCGGTGAGTAGTAAAGCGCGTTCATGGTGAAGTCGCGACGCAGGGCGTCCGACTGGATGTCGCCGTAAACATTGTCCCGGAGCAGCATTCCGTGTTCGGAACTGGCGGACTCGTCGCCGCTGCCATTCTCGTGATGCGCCCGGAAGGTGGTGACTTCGGTGATTTCGCGCCCGGACCGCACATGGACGATGCGAAACCGACGGCCGATGATGTGGGCCCGGCGAAACAGGGCGCGGACCTCTTCGGGCGTGGCGCTGGTCGCTATGTCGAAATCCTTGGGGTGTCCGCCTACCAGCAGGTCCCGTACGCAGCCGCCCACCAGATAGGCTTGAAAGCCAGCCTGTTCCAGGCGCTCCACGATTTCGACGGCACTGGGGCTGATCTGATCAGGTGTAATCCCGTAATTGCGGGCCTTCAGGCGCACCGCTGTGGCGACGGGCTGATGGGGGTCTTTCCCTGGACTGGGCGGCTTGGGCATAGTACGTCGGATACTGTCGCGAGCGCCGGGGATACGCCTCCGGGCGGTCAGAAAGCTGGCGATTCTAGCACGTAGGCGGGAGAACGAGAATTCAGGGATGGTCAAAGGCAGCCAATGGTTGAAGTGGGATTGGGCAGGAACTAAACGCGGACGGAAAGCAAAAACGGGAAAGCCGAAGCTTTCCCGTCGTTAAGCGTACATCTACCGTTGTTATTAGTCAGACGTCCCTGCATGAATTTGCGAATTGGCAAACCCTCTCCAAATAATCATCAGTCACTTATTGTTATATTTTGTTGTTGTTATTGTCTGTTTTTGCGTTCTTCTTATTGTTTGTTGTTGTTATTGTAAAGTTTACTAAAGCACGGCCTGTGCCAATGTGAAGAAGTTCAATGAATTCAATGAGTTGAGTGTCGTGCGGGGCTTTGAAAATTCTGGGCGGCAGCGGCCTGCGTTACCGAAGGTGTCAAGAAGCGTTACGAACAATATGGATGGGTAACAGTTCACAGCGCGAATGCGAAGGGCGTGCTCGAGCGAGGCGTGGGAGAGCGCAGCGAGAGAGGGCAGACGGGCGGGGCGAGCGGCTCAACCTGCCTTGGCAGCGCTCTTCTTGCGCGGAATGCCCAAACGCTGGCGCCGCTCCCAAAGGCATTTCCGGCTGACCCCAAGCTTCCGGGCCAGTTCCGTTTCGCTCATGGAATCCTGGTGTTCGAGCACGAAACGCTGGAAATAGTCTTCCAGGGACAGATCCTCGGCGGGGTCCAGGCCATGGCGCCGCACCTTCCGGTCACTCTCCTCGGGCGCGGCATCATTATCTTCATCCTCCTGGTCCATAAGGATGTAGTCGCCATCCAGGGACAGCAGTTCATAGTGGATCTCGCCCTCCTCGCAGAGAATCACCGCTCGCTGAATGGCATTCTCCATCTCCCGGACGTTGCCGGGCCAGGGGTAGCGACTGATGGCCTGGACCGCTCCGGCGGAAAGTCTGAGACCGGGCTTGTTGAACTGTTCGCTGTAGCGACGCAGCAGGAACTCGGCCAGAGCGACAATATCCGCCCCGCGCTCCCGCAGTGGCGGCAGGCATAGTTGGACGACGTTGATTCGGTAGTACAAATCTTCGCGAAAACGCCCCTCCTGAGCGAGCTTGCCCAGGTTGCGGTGGGTAGCGGCGATGAGCCGCACGTCCACCTTTCGGGACTCTACCGAGCCTATGGGTCGGACTTCCCCCTCCTGCAGGACCCGCAGCAGGCGCGCCTGGGCCTCCAGGGGCAATTCTCCGATCTCGTCCAGAAACAGCGTGCCTCCGTCCGCTGCAGCCACCAGACCTTCGCGCATGCTGGCCGCACCCGTAAAGGCGCCTTTTTCATGGCCGAACAGTTCGGATTCGATGAGGGTGTCCGGAATCGCTGCGCAGTTTACGCAGATCATGGGTTGATTCTTGCGCGGGCTTTCGTTGTGAATGGCCCGCGCGACCAGCTCTTTGCCGGTCCCTGTTTCCCCGTGAATCAGGACTGTGGCGGCGGTGGGGGCGACTTTGTGAATGCGGCTGTAAATGTCCTTCATGACCGGGCTGTTGCCGATCATGCCACTGGTCTCCTGCCGCGCGGGCGGAGCGGAGGCCTTGCTGCTCCTGGTACTTTCTTCCGTTGTGCCGATAGCCTGCCGGACCGCGGCGATCATTTTGTCATGGTCGAAGGGTTTGGCGATGTAGTCCACCGCCCCCATGCGCATGGAGTCCACTGCCGAGCGCAGGCTTGCATAGCTCGTCATGATCAGAACGGGGGTTCCGCTCGCCAGTTTGATCAGGTCGGTTCCTGGCGCGCCGGGTAGTCGCAAGTCACTGATGATGAGGTCGAAATCATCCAGGGAATGCTTCGTGGCCTCCTTGACCGTAGCCGCCACCGCCACCTCGTACTTGTTGCGCTCCAGCAGTTTGCGCAGGGCAGTGCGAATAACGGCTTCATCTTCAACGATCAGAACTTTATTCATAACTTACAACAACTGTCAGAGTAACATGCAATCCTTCCCGACCAGTTCCCTTCGGTAACACTTCAGGTAACAAGCTATGCTAGGGTATTTTTCAGCCAAAGCAAAGCCAGTGAATGTAAAGGAGCCTCTGGAAGCTCTGATGAGGCACTGGGGTCGGGACCTCATGCAGAAATCCTGGCCGTCTGTCGGACTCAGCGCTCGCTCAGGCCGGGCGAGCGGCGGAACCGAAGCGTAAATCGCGATCCGCGACCATTTTCCAGGGGGCTGGTCACTTCGATGTTCCCGTGGTGTTCGGTAACAATACTGTAGACCATGGAGAGCCCGAGCCCGGTGCCTTCGCCCGGCTGTTTGGTGGTGAAGAACGGTTCCAGGATGCGGTCAGCCTCTTTTGGATCGATTCCCTCTCCTTCGTCCGTCACCGAGACCAGAATGGCGTCGTCGCGCTGTTCCCCGTCGATGCGGACTTGCCCCCCCGGGAAACTGGCGTCGCGCGCATTGCTCAACAGGTTGAGAAAGACCTGAACCAGCTGCTGGCCGTCTCCCTGGATAAAAAGCTCGTTCGGTACCGCATTCACGAAATTGACGGGTGTCTTGTCCCGCTGCAGGGACAATAGCTCAGTTGCCTGCTCGACGCTTTGCCGCAGGGCGACGGGCGCCAGCTCGGTGATGTTGCGACTGCCCGCGTGGCTGAAACTCACCAGCGATTGGACGATGCGCGCCACCCGGTCCGTCTGACACAGTATCTGCTCCGCCGCTTCGAGGAGTTCCGGATCCTCCGCCTCGTAACGGATGTCCTGAGCCAGACAGGCGATACCCGTGATGGGATTGCCGATTTCGTGGGCAACACCTGCTGCCAGACGACCGATCGACGCGAGGCGCTCGCTGTGTAACAGCTCTTTCTCGAGCTGCTGCAACTCGGTTACATCCTCGACCAGAATGACCTGGCCATCGGCACTGTTGGCGACGGGACCCTGAATCGTCGCCTTGTGGAGGCTGAACCAATGCGCTTCATCGCCGATCATCATTGCGTGCCGGTGGCTGTGAGGCGCCTGCTGCGTGCTGAAATCAGAGATCAAGGTCCGCCAGGGTTCTGTCAGGTTGTCCAGATGGGAGCCGCTGACCTCCTGGCTGTTGACATTGGTGAGCTCCGCCATGGCGTTGTTCCACATCAGAATCTCGCGGTCGGGGCCGAGCGAGCAGATGGCCATCGGCAATTCCTGCAAGATCTTGCGATAGTAAAGGCGCAGGTTGTTGAGCTGGGCTGTCAGCCCGGTAAACGAAGCTTCATCCCGGGCAAAACCTTCTTCAATGAGCTGAATGTCGGCTGTTCCACTATCGCTTGGCAGCGTGTAGGGGAGATATTTTCCGAGCACCTCGCCCGCCACGCTCACGCCCATCAATCCCGACAAATTGGCTTCCAGGCGGTTGCGCAACCGGCGCAGGGCGTAGGGCCGCCGCTCGTTACGGCTCAAACCCAGCTCACGCAGGGCCCGGTTCACCTCCTGGTGCGCGATCTCGCGCCCCAGACCTTCACTGAGCCGGTCTTTGAAGTCGGCGGCGGAATGGGCATCGAGGGTCGCCCGCACGGGATGACTGATCTCGTCGGCAGCACACAACTCCGCACTGTAACGTTCTTCGAAACTTGTTTTGCTGAGCCAGGACGCCACAGCGAAAAATGCCACGTTCAGCCCCAGGGACCAGAGTGTCACCAGGTTCCACTCATCGAATCCCACCGGGATGGATTGAACAGTCCCCGGTAGGGCGAACTCCCCGATGCCGCTGATGGTTGGCACCAGCAAGCCCAGAGCCCACACGGACATACCTGCCAGTAGTCCGGCAACGAAGCCGCGGCTGTTCCCCCGCGGCCAGTAGGCGACGGCCACGATCCCCGGCAGAAACTGCAATCCGGCCACGAAGGCCAGCAATGCCAGGCTGGTGAGGCTGTAACGGTTGTGGACCAGGAAAAAGAACAGAAAGCCGCCCACGAAGATTGCCAGGATCACCAGCCGGCGGAGCCAGAGCAGCCGTAAATAAAAATCCCTGCGGGTGTCGAGGCGAAAGAGGGGCAGCAGCCAGTGGTTCAACACCATGGTAGCCAGTGCGAGGCTGATTGCCACCTGGGCCCCGGTGGCGGCGGACAGCCCGCCGAGGAAGGCCACGATGGACAGCGCCCGCGAACCCCCTTCCATTGGGACGCCCAGAGTGAAGTACTGGGATGGGAAGGTGACATTCAGTTCGAAGCCGGCCCAGAGCACGGGGAAGATCGGCAGGGCCATGAACAGCAGGAACAGGGGAAAGGCCCAACTCACCATCGCCAGCGAGTTGCGGTCACGGTTCTCCACCACGCTCATGTGAAAGATGTGAGGCATGGCAACAGCGCTCGCCAGAAAGACCAGGAGCAGGGTGGACGATGCGCCTTCGCGCACCGGCGAGTGGAGCAGGTGGGTGTTCTCGGGATTGTCCGCCAGCCAGCGGTCGAGGCCTTCGAATCCGCCGAAGACGCCGAACAGCGCAAATAAACCGATGGCCGTAAAGGCGCAAACCTTGATCAGGGATTCCAGGGCGAGCGCGGTAATCAGGCCCCAGCGCTGTTCCCTTTTCGAGCCGAACAGGATGGTGAACACGGCCAGGATCAGACAGTAGGTCAGAGCCAGTGCTTCGCGGCTGCTGAACCTTGCATCGCCCAGGTCCCATTGGGATTCGCTGTTGGCGGTGATCAGGCTCAAAGTGTCCGCCACCGCCTGTAATTGCAGGGCCATGAGCGGTACTACCGCGAAGATCATGCACAGGGTGACGAGCGAGCCTACAGCGTGGCTGTGATAACGAAATACCAGCAGGTCGGCGAGCGATCCGATCTGATAACGCCGGACGATCTCCGTCAGTGGTTTCAGGGCCACTGGGGCGAACAGGAAGAATGCGCCGGTGCCCAGGTAATAAGCCAGGGCGCCGTAGCCGTATTGAAAGGCCAGGTCGACGATCCCGTAGAAGGAAAACGCACTGGCGAACACGCCGAGGGAGAGAATATAGGTGATGGGGTGGCGAACCACAGAATCGGGAATCCAGCCCTTCTCGGTGACAAAGGCGATCCCGAAAAGCACCAGCATGTAAGCGATACAGATCAGCGCGATCTGGGCGAGATCAAAAATCATTGGGACGGGTCCGCTCCTGCAGAATATACGCGATGACGATCACGATCACCCAGATGATATAGGGCCGGTACCAGGCACCATTCGGGTTGATCACCCAGTTGAACAACGTGGGCGAGAAAATATAAAGAACCAGCAGGAGCAGGATCAGCGGACGCGTTTTCATGTGTGTTTAACAGGGTCGGTGGTGGAGGAAAGACATACTACGCGCGGTTTCCAGGTCCGCAAGCGGCGACGCTATCGCCCATGGCCGGATTGGCTGCGATCATCGACCGCAAGCCCCTCGCAGCGCGGAACGCGGTCCAGATCCCAATGGACCGTTGCGGCTGCAAGTATCTCACTGCAGCCCGCGCCGCGGGAGACATCCACTTGCTGGCCCAGGAAGCGAAGAGCCATCAGGAGATTGTCCGCTGCTGCGCGGTTGTCCAGCGGGCGTGCTCCCTGTTGTTTGCTCAGTTTCTGTCCGTTTACGTCCACCGCCAGGGGAATGTGGCCATAGGCCGGTGCCGGTGCGCCAAGGAGGCGAAACAGAAAGATCTGTTGGGCCGTGGAAGCCAGGAGATCGCCCCCCCGAATTACGTGGGTGATCCCCTGGGCCATATCGTCCACGACAACAGCGAGCTGATAGGCGAAGTACCCGTCCTTGCGCAGGACCACGAAGTCTCCCACCTCCTGTCCCAGGTCCACCCGTTTAGTGCCGAAGATCAGGTCGTCGAACGTCACCGGCGCCTCCAGAGCTGCCAGGGGACCGGGCAGCTCACTCGTCCTGAGCCTCACGGCCATGGGTTCGCGCCGATTCGCTAATTGCTTGAGAGCCGGCCCTTCGGCTCGCGCCGCGCGGCAGGTGCCGGGGTAGATCCCGCCTGCCGCGGCAATCGCTTTGCGGCTGCACACACAAGGATAGACCAGGTGTGACGCATCCAGCTGTTCAAGGGCTTGCCGGTAAGCGACTCCGCGGGCGCTCTGATAGAGAACGTCTCCGTCCCACAGCAAACCATGGGCTCGGAGGCTGGCGAGAATGCTATCGGCCGCACCGGGTATTTCACGAGGCGGATCCAGGTCCTCCATGCGCACGAGCCAGCGGCCACCGTGCGCATGGGCGTCCAGATAGCTGGCAAGGGCGGCCACCAGTGAACCGAAGTGGAGCGGGCCGGTGGGGGATGGCGCGAAACGGCCGATGTAGCTGTGGTCGGGTGTGGCAGTCATTGAGCTCTGCCGGGCGGAGGCTTGCGGGGCGCGCGGATGGTCGTTAGCTGGCGGGCCCCGCCGGGATGGTGCGGCAGGTCTTCAGCCGCTGATTTGCTTTTCTTTGATCTCATCGAGGGTCTTGCAGTCCACGCACAGAGTGGCTGTGGGGCGTGCTTCGAGTCGACGGATTCCGATTTCAACGCCACAGGCTGTACAGAAGCCGTATTCGTCGTTGTCGATCAGCTCGAGAGTACTGTCGATTTTCTTGATCAGTTTACGTTCCCGGTCACGGGTTCGCAGTTCCAGACTGAAAGCCTCTTCCTGGCTGGCGCGGTCCGCGGGGTCCGGTGGGTTAGAGGCCTCATCCTTCATATGGCTCATGGTCCGATCCACCTCTTCCATGAGTTCTCTTTTCCAAGCAAGCAAAAGACCCCGAAAATGTTCGCGCTGGTTTTCGTTCATGTACTCCTCGCCCTTTTTTTCCTTGTAGGGCGTAAAACCATGCATGCTGAAGGCTTCAATCTTACTGGGTGCAGATTTGGGCATCGGAAAGGCCTCTTTCTCAACACGTAAAGGGAACCCGGAGCCGACCCTCGTTCACTGAGTTGAGCTCCGATTTTCGAACCGTGCAACCTACCAGAACTCGCATCGGGGCGCCAGCAATATTTGAGCCGTTTCGAGCCAGCGTCCCGGCGCTTAAAATCGCGTCTGGCGGCGGGTAAAATGGTCTGGACACCGTTCCGCCACGGTCGGGCAACCCGCCCCCCGTTTTATCACATCACTCCAGGCGCTGTGGCAGCCACTGTTCAGCGCCAACCACACAGCGGCTTTATGACGACCACCACGCAGCAGATATTCCGGCCCGCCACGTTTCTGCGGCGCTACAAGCGTTTTCTTGCGGATGTCCGCTTGGAGGATGGTCGCGAAATAACCGTGCACTGTCCCAATACCGGAGCCATGACCAATTGCCTGGTTCCAAACAGTCCTTGCTGGATCTCAGAGTCGCACAACACAAAACGCAAATACCCGCACACCTGGGAGATTGCCACCACCCCATGTGGAAATATGGCGGGTATCAATACCAATCGGGCCAACCACCTGGTGCAGGACGCAATCCGCGCCGGTCTCGTGCATCAACTCGAGGGGTACCGCAGCCTGGCTTCAGAGGTTCGATACGGCAGCGAAAGCAGTCGCATCGACTTGCTGCTTGAGGACCACCCGAACCGGCCCGGACAGCGCTGCTATGTGGAAGTCAAGAATGTGACTTTTGGCTTTCCCGATGGGCGGGGGTTGTTTCCCGATGCGGTCAGCGCTCGCGCCAGCAAGCATCTGCGCGAATTGATGGCCGTGGCGGAAGAGGGGCACCGGGCCGTTTTGTTTTTTTGCGTTCAGCATTCAGGCATTGAATGGGTGGAAGCCGCGCAGGAGGTTGACCCAGCCTATGCGGAAGGAGTCCAGGAAGCGCTGGCCAGGGGGGTGGAAGTGATCGCCTATCGTGCGAAGTTTTCCGACCGAAGCATCATGCTCGATCGGGAAGTTCCGTTTCGCTGCTGAAAGTCGAGCTCGCTATACAGACCATGCCGTTGTGTTCAATCCAGGGAAGTGACTCGAGTCTTGTACCGGGACAGGGGCCCGCCACGCAAAGGCCGTCCTCGATCTTGAACAGCGCCCCGTGGCTGCTGCACAGGATCAATTCTGCATCCCGGTCAAGAAAACGGTCCGGAAGCCAGTTGAGGGGCAGCCCCCGGTGCGGGCAGCGGTTGTGGTACAGGAAGATGCGGCCGCGTTTCTTCACAGCGAACAACTGGCGACCGCAGTATTTCAAGCCCTTGCTGCCGCCTTCGGGAATGGCCTCGGTGCTGCACAATTCAATAGTTGAATCCGAGTTCACGGCTGTTCGGGCTGACGCTCGGCCTGCTCGACCAGTTGCGCCTTGACCTCTGGGTCCAGGCTTTTCCAATGCACATCCAGAAGCGCGCCTTCGAGCGCGTAGAGCATTACTTTGGACACACTGATCCCCCGCCTCTTGATACGCAGGTAAGTCTCCACGGAGCCCAGTGCCTTCAAGTCGTCGTAAGTGGTCACCCCGACCGCATGAAGAATGTTAACCGTTGCAGCCCCGAGATTTTTCAACTGACGCAAATCGCCGTAGTCAGCCACAGCTTCAACTCCCCAAAAATTTCCGGAGCCTCCAGTAAATCGTGCCGCTGCTGCGCACACCCGGATTTAATGGAGCCTGATGAGAACCATTCCACTGGCGGTGCCCGCCATCACTGCGGCCCCGACAGGGAAGTCCCGGGCTCTGTTTTTGTTGTGGGCCCTGATTAGCCTGTTGAAGAAGCCCGGAGCAGGGCGTATTTCAACAGGTTTATATATAGCTGCGAGTTATATTATATTTGTCTAACTGATGCAATTCGGTTTTTCCTGTTTCAGCCCCCGGTTGCGATTGTGTGCGGTGGTGCACTGGCGTTCAGGGTGCAATTCCGCTCGCGAGGGGCTAGTCTTTTGCCCGGACCCCGGCATTCTCATCGATGATCGCGCGAGCCGGGTTGCAAACGTTTTGGTGACTGCTCGGGGCCGAAGGCGCTGCGAATCCGCCGCCCGATCAGTGGTCTATTGTCTCGGATTTGGAAGGAGCGGTCTGTGGCCGAGTTCACCGTCGACCCCGTTGTATGGAGCGGACAATGCGAGCACCACCTGGTGGAGGACGCGGATCTCGGATGCCGTCTTCACCCCGAGGTGGTGGAGCCCCTCCGGTTGCTGCGGGAGCAGGCTCGGGACGAGGGCTTCGAGCTGGCGGTGGCCAGCAGTTTTCGGGATTTTTCCCGCCAGTGCCGGATCTGGAACGACAAGGTTGCGGGTCTGCGGCCCGTGCTGGACGATGAGGGGCGCCCCATCGACCTGCATCAGTTGGACGACTGGGGCAAACTGCAAGCCATTCTGCGCTGGTCCGCCCTCCCGGGCGCCTCCCGCCACCACTGGGGAACCGACCTGGATATATTTGACCGCGCTGGCCTTACTGCAGCCCATCCGCGCCTGGAGTTGACCATTGCCGAGTGTGAAACCGGTGGACCCTTCCACGCCTTTCATTGCTGGCTGGATCAGCGCTTGGGCCTGGAACCGGACACGGGGTTTTACCGGCCCTACGCCGAGGACCGCGGTGGCGTTGGCCGGGAGCCATGGCACATCAGCTATGCGCCCGTTGCCTCACGGTTCGAGCGATCACTGACACCGGCGGCTCTCCGGCAGGTGATCAGCGGCTCGTCGATTGCCCTTCGCAGTGCTGTCCTGGACCATCTTGACGAGATTTACGCCCGTTTTATCTGCCCCGGCTGACAGCACGGCCTTCCCGATCAATCCCCACTTTTTGTCGCCCCGCAAGCCACGATATCCGCGCCGCACCGTTGCGGCAGCCAAAAACTGCACCCTTGTGGAAAACACAAGCTAAACTGATAATAAGCAAAGCTTACTTGTTTGTGCACCGCATTCTTAGAGGACTTCAGTGGATCTGTATAAAGAGACCGGCCCCGGCTTCCTGATGATGGATATTACCCGGATGTTGCGCCGAATTTTCCAGAAGCGAATGGTGGGCGGGGAGCTCACTCTGGCCCAGTCCCGTGCGCTGATTTACATTGCCCGCAATCCCGGTATTCGCCAGGTGGAGTTGGCCGAGCGGCTGGAGGTGCAACCCATCACTCTGGCGCGGCTGGTCGATCAGCTCGAAGATTGCGGCCTTGCCGAACGGCGCCCCCACCCCACCGATCGACGCGCTTACCAGCTATACCAGACCGCAAAGGCGGAAACCTACCTCCAGGACATGCTGCAGGTCCTGAGGTACATCCGCGAATCAGCCTTCGGATCTCTTAGTGAAGTGGAGATGGTTTCACTGGTCGACCTGCTTGAAAAGGTCCACGCCAACCTGGGTCATAAGCACTCCCGTCATGGCTGAAGAAAGCGAACCGAACTCCACATCCACAGCAGGACGCGGAACTCGGATTCTGTTGCTGGTGGTGGTACCGGCAATAGTGCTGGGAGGTGCTCTCGGGATCTATTTGCATGGCGGCCGGTTTGTGGAAACCGATAACGCCTATGTGAAGGCCGACGTTGTACCGATCAGCGCCGAGGTCAGCGGTACGATCAGCCGGGTGCATGTGTCCGCCAATCAGGCGGTCGAAGCAGGGCAACTGTTGTTCAGCATCGATAGCGAGCCATTTGCAGTGAATGTGGAGAAGGCGCGGGCAAAGCTGGCTCAGGTCCGGACCGAACTGGCCGCGCTTCAATCCAGCTACCGGGAAGCCGACGCGCGCATCGGACTGGCAGCGAGCAATCTTGCCTTCGCGATTCGCGAGTTGGAACGGCAACGAGATTTGCAGGGGCGGGATTTTGTTTCCGCGTCGGCACTGGACACTCTGAACCAGCAGGTGGAGGTGCACCGGCGGGAACAGGAGCTGGTTCGGCTGGATCTGCAACGAATCGCGGCGTCGCTGGGCGGGGATGCCGATCGCCCGCTGGAGAAACACCCCGCCTATCGGGCCGCGCTGGCGGATCTGGAGGAGGCTCGCCTGCAACTGCGCCGGGTGGATGTGAGGGCGCCGCGGAACGGTACCCTAAGCAAAGCGCCTCTGGTGGGCCAGTATATCCGCGCGGGGAACATGATTACGGCGTTGGTCTGCAATGACCAGGTGTGGGTGGAAGCCAACCTGACGGAAAAGGAACTGACCCATCTGCGCATCGGGCAGGTCGCAACCGTGGAACTCGATTCCTACCCCGGCCGTCGCTGGCATGGCAGCGTGGAGAGTATCAGCCCGGCAACGGGCGCTGAGTTCTCAATCATTCCCGCACAAAACGCCACCGGAAACTGGGTCAAGGTTCCTCAGCGAGTGCCGGTCCGGATTCGACTTGAGTCCGGCGGGGACGCTCCCCCGCTGCGCGCGGGACTCAGCGCGGTGGTGGAAATCGACACCCGGCATCAACGCAAATTATTGGGCATGTCCTTCTGAGGCGCGTTGCGGGGCCGCCGAATCCAAATCCGGAATCTTCCCGGTCCTGTTTCGATGACGAGGTAAGCTAAAGATGGAAACCGAGGTTCGCACGACCCCGGCGGCTGCTGAAACCGGTGGGCATAACCGGGCCCTGGTAACCTTGTCGGTGATGGCGGCCACCATCATGCAGACCATCGATACGACCATCGCCAATGTGGCCCTGCCGCAAATGCAGGGCAGCATGGGCGTATTTCAGGATCAGATTTCCTGGGTTCTCACTTCTTACATCCTCGCCGCCGCCATTTTCATACCGCTCACCGGACACCTGGTGGCGCGCCTCGGCCGCAAACGCCTGTTCATCATCTGCGTCGTAGGTTTTACCCTGACCTCGATGCTGTGCGGTGCCGCCCAGAACATTTACCAGATCGTCTTCTTTCGTTTCCTGCAGGGCGTGTTCGGCGCGCCCCTTGTTCCGCTTTCCCAGTCAGTCATGCTCGACATCTACCCCCGGGAAAAGCACGGATCGGCGATGGCCATGTGGGGCATGGGGGTGATGCTCGGGCCGATTATCGGCCCGACGCTCGGTGGCTACCTCACCGAATACTACAGTTGGCGCTGGGTGTTCTACATCAACCTGCCCCTCGGGCTGGTCACCTGGGCCGGATTGACCATGTTTCTCCGGGAAACGCCCCTTGAGCGCGACAGGCGTTTTGACCTGCTCGGCTTTACCCTGCTGGCGGTGGCCATTGGCGCTCTGCAGATGATGCTCGATCGCGGCGAATCCCAGAACTGGTTTGCGAGCGCAGAGATTGTCATCGAAGCTTTGCTCGCCGCCCTGTTCTTCTATCTCTTTATCGCTCACATGCTCACCTCGAAGCGGCCCTTTCTGGATCCCGCTCTGTTCCGCGACCGCAACTTCAACAGCGGCATGGTGCTGATGTTTGTGGTGGGTATCATCCTCCTGGCCGTGCTGGCGCTGATGCCTCCTTTCATGCAAAACCTGATGGGCTATCCAACTCTGGATGTGGGGCTGCTGCTGGCACCGCGCGGAATGGGCACCATGCTTGGCATGATGTTGATGGGGCGCATTGTGGGTCGGGTGGATCCGCGTGTGATCATTTTTGCCGGGCTGATGCTCCTGGCCTGGTCGCTGTGGGACATGAGCCGATTCACCGCCGAGGTGGCCAGCCGGGAGATCGTGACGTCGGGCGTGATTCAGGGACTGGGACTGGGGTGCATTTTTGTGCCCATGGCCACCGTCACCTTCGCCACGCTTGCGCCCCGTTACCGCAACGAGGCGACCCCACTCTACAACCTGGTTCGCAATCTCGGCAGCAGCATCGGTGTATCCATCTCCATCACTTTGCTGGCCCAAAACAGCCAGAGCAACCAGGCCGTCTTCTCGGAATTCATTACGCCTTTCAACCTGGGGCTGCGGGAGTTGGCGCAGAACACGCCGTGGAGTCTTGACTCCACCGCTTCAATCCTGATGCTGAACGGGGAGGTCTCGCGCCAGGCCGCAGTGCTGGCGTACCTTCAGGACTTCCGGTACATGATGTGGCTGACGATCGCCGCGGTCCCGCTGCTCTTGCTTATCCGCGTGCCGCGGGATCCGTCGACAAATTAACTGCCGCTCCCATCAATGTTACACTTGCCCGGCCAAGCAGCGAGACGATCAATATGGGTTCATCCGTAGAAGAGGTCTGGCGGGAAATCCGCACCGAAGCCGCCGCCATGGTGGATGAAGAACCGACGCTGGCGAGCTATTACTATGCCGCGGTTCTCAAACATCAGACTCTGGTTCAGGCCATCAGCTTTGAACTTGCCAACAAGCTGAACTCCTCCACCGTGCCCGCCATGCTGCTGCGGGAGTTGATCCAGAGCACGATGGAAGCCAAACCCGCCATTTACGAAGCGATGGTTCGTGACATCTGCGCCCACCGGGAGCGGGACCCCGCCTGCGACAAATATTCCACTCCGCTGCTTCACTTCAAAGGGTTTCACGCCCTGCAGGCCCATCGCATCAGTCATGAATTGTGGCTTCAGGGACGGCAGTTCCTCGCGTTCTATCTGCAGAATCGAATCTCCCAGCAGTTCAGCGTCGACATCCATCCGGGAGCCCGAGTGGGCAGCGGCATAATGCTCGATCACGCCACAGGACTCGTAGTGGGTGAAACGGCTGTGCTGGGGAACGATATCTCCATCCTCCACTCCGTCACGCTGGGGGGTATCGGCTGTGAAGCGGGAGACCGCCACCCCAAGGTCCAGGATGGGGTGCTCATCAGCGTCGGTGCCAAGATCCTGGGCAACATCACCATCGGTGAAGGTGCCCGCATCGGTGCGGGCAGCGTCGTGCTCAGCGATGTACCGCCCTATACCACGGTGGCCGGCGTTCCGGGACAGATTGTGGGCCGGGGCAGCCAGAACCATTCGGCTCTGTCCATGGATCACTTCTGGGAGAAGATGAACTGTGACTGAGCCACTCGCGGGCTAGCCCGATCTGGGCTAGGCTGTTGCGGCAAGAATCTGTAATCAGCGCCTGTCATCAGCGAGAGCCACTATGACCGCATCGCAATTCGATCTCATCTTCCGCGGGGATGTCGTTCCGGGTCACCGGGTTGAGGACGTCAAACTGCGCCTGGCGAAATTGTTTAAGGTGGACCCCGCCAGAATCGAGGCGCTCTTTTCCGGCAAACCGGTCGCACTCAAGCGAAACCTGAACCGCGACACAGCGGAGAAATACCAGGCGGTACTGTTGCAGGCGGGCGCACAGGTTCGACTCAGGCCCCAGCAGGGCGGTGGAGGGGCAACTCCTTCGCGACCAGCGGCCGGTGCTGTCCGGAAGGCCCCCAGCGAAGCCCCAAAGCGGACCGATGCTCCTCAGGCGGCGCCCGAGTCTGGAAGCGGCCAGGGGTTCTCGCTGGCCCCTCCCGGAGCCAACCTGCTGACGCCGGCGAAAGCCGCCGGGGCCCCCGAGCCCGAGCTGGATCTCAGTGCATTAAGCGTCAGACCGGCGCAGGGCGATCTTCTGGATGAATCGGAAAAATCAAAAGATGCGGCGTTAACCCTCGATCTCAGTGCATACAAATTGGCGGAGCCGGGCACGGATCTGCTGGAAGGCTACCACCGGGACGAGCTGCCCCTGATGGAGCCAATGGCCGAATTTGATCTGGCAGAGCCTGGCGCCGATGTACTTAGACCCGAGGAGCGCCAGGGCAGGGAGGTTGTGGACGTCGATGTATCGCACCTCCAGGTCGCGCCGCTTCCCGAATGACCTGTGCGGCTGTTCGCGTACTGAGGGTCCCCGGGCCCCTTCCCAGTTTCCCTTCCTGACTTCCTTCCGGTCCGCCTGACTTTCCGGTCGTGCTCGGGCCAACCTTTCCCGTTGATGTCTCTGTCGATTCGGTCCCATCAAGAAAGCCGGTAAAAAGCCGTGAATAATGCGCCGTATCAAACTCAAATACGAAGAAAGACTGATAAGCGGCGGAAAGTAGACTGCTACACTGCGTCCCGGTTTCAAAGCAAAAAAAACAGGGTTTTAGGGAGGAAGTCAGTCAATGAAAAGAAGAAACCAGCTGCTGAGTGCCGCTATCGCTGCAACAGCCTCAACCTGGGCTGTGTCGCCCCTGGCGACGGCACAAGAGGGAGGCGCAGTGCTTGAGGAAATCATCGTGACCGCAACACAGCGGGCGCGGTCCGTTCAGGACATTCCTGTCTCCGTCAACATGCTGGGCGGTGAGGAATTGGAAATGGCGGGCGTTACCGATGTGGGTGGCCTGAACCAGATGGCGCCCACCTTCTACATGACCAGCACCACGTCCGAGACCATCGGGACCACCGCACGTATTCGCGGCATCGGAACCCAGGGTAACAACCCGGGGCTTGAGTCCGCCGTGGGTATTTTCATTGACGGCGTGTACCGCAACCGGACTGCCGTCGGGTTTACCGATCTGGGCCGGGTTGATCGAATCGAAGTTCTGCGCGGACCCCAGGGTACTCTGTTCGGCCGCAATACTTCGGCCGGTCTGGTGCATGTGATTACCCAGCAGCCCCAGTTCGACGAGACTGATGCCTACGTAAAACTGAGCGCGGGTAACTACGGCTACGCCAAGGTGGATGGCGGCGTTAGCGGCGGCAGCACCGATCTGGCGGCCGGCCTTGATTTCACTTACACCAAGCGCGACGGCTTTTTCGAAGATGAGCTGAGCGGAGAAGAGCACAACGATCGTGATCGCTATGCACTCCGGGGCCAGCTGGTGTTCGATCCCAGCGACGATTTGAGCGTACGCCTGATTGCGGACTACGGCGAGCGCGATGAGACCTGCTGCGCGGCCATGTACACGGAAAAGGGGCTGCGAACCAGCTTCGCTATTGAACAGCTCAGTCCCCAGCAGCTTACCAACGATGTGAACGATGTTTTCGATCGCGATTCCTACACCACTCCAGGCCGCACCTACGATACGGAAGTGGAAGAGTACGGCCTTTCCGGTCAGGTTGACTGGAACATCGGTGAGCTGGCGTTTACTTCCATCACCGCCTACCGGGACTGGGACGCGCGCAATGCGGGCGATCTGGATTATTCCGGCGCCGACCTGATCTACCGGGATACGGACGATTACATCCAGGAATTCGAGACCTTTACCCAGGAGTTCCGCCTCAACGGGCAGCTGCTGGACGGTGATCTGGACTGGCTGGTGGGCATGTTCTACGGCGACGAAACCCTGGATCATACCCTCGGCACCAAGGTCGGAGCCGATTATCAAGCCTATGTGGAGCATACTCTCGGTGCCTTTGCCGCAGTGCTTGGGGGTCCTGGTACTCCTCTTGCTCCGATTCCGCTGCCCTGGGGACCGGCATCCGGCGATGGGGCCAGCGACCTCTTCACCACCGAGACCGAGAGCCTCGCATTCTTCACTCACAACACCTGGCGCCCAATGGACAACCTCGAGTTGACGTTGGGTCTGCGCTGGACCTCGGAGGAAAAGGACTTCGATGGTGAGGTTGCGACCACGGGTGACGCGTGTGCAATTGCGCTGGCGGCGGGCGGCTACACGGGCGTCGACGGGCCCCGCACTCCCATCACCGGCCCGCTCGACGACGTTCTATACGGTCTGTACTGCCTCGGCGGGACCCTCAACCACACTCTGGACGGTACCTACACGGACAACCGTGACGAAGAGGATGTGAGCGGCACTGTAGCGGCCAGCTACTATTTCACCGACCAGTTGATGGGCTATGTGAGCTATGCCAACGGCTACAAGTCCGGCGGCTTCAACCTGGATCGGTCCGGTCTTGATCCCGACACAGTCACCGGTGGGCAAGGCTTCGATATCGACCGCGATGTGGCCGCCCTCGAGTTTGAGGAAGAGACAGTTGATTCCTACGAACTGGGTGTGAAAGCAACCTTTGCTGGCGGCACCACGACTCTGAACGCCACCTACTTCTACCAGGACTTCGAGAACTTCCAGCTCAACACCTTCAACGGACTCACCTTCTTTGTGGTAACTCTGGATGAGGTGACCTCCCAGGGCGTGGAAGTCGATCTTCGGACCACGATCGGGGATAACCTGTCCCTGACCGCCGGTCTGTTGTGGAACGAAGCCGAATACGCCGACGACGTAACCCGTTCGGACGGCGCGCCGGCCACAAACCTGGCAGGGCAGCAGATGACCCACGCTCCCGAGTGGAGTGCCACTGGCGCGGCAACCTATGACTTCCAGTTGGGCAACCTCAACGCTTTTGCGCACCTGGATTTCCGATTCACCGACGAGCACAACACGGGCTCGGATCTGGACCCGGAGAAAGTGCAGGACGCATTCACCGTCTGGAATGGTCGAGTTGGCGTGCGTTCTGCGGATGAAACCTGGACTGCGGAGTTGTGGGCACGAAACCTGACGGACGAGGATTACTATCAGGTCGTGTTTGATTCACCGTCCCAGAACTTTGCCGGTGTTCAGCCCCTGGAGTCCTACAGTGCCTACCTGGGTGATCCCCGCACCTTCGGTGTCACCGTCGGCTACAATTTCTGACCGGCACTGCTGCAAACAAAAAGCCCCGGGGCATCCACCCCGGGGCTTTTTTTGTATCCGAACATTTCGCTTCGAGACTGCTCCGCGGTCATCTGTCCGGCCGCGGTCCAGCGCCTCAGAAGTTGGGTTTGTCCGGTGATTCCTTGTAGCGCTTGATGGAGTCCATGATTTCTTCACGCGCTGTTACAGGGCCATCCCAGCCTTCGATCTTGACCCATTTGCCTTCTTCCAGGTCTTTGTAGTGCTCGAAGAAGTGTGCAATCTGACTCAGGGTAATGGCAGGCAGATCGCGAACCGACTCGATGTCGCGGTAAAGGGTAGTGATCTTGTCCACCGGTACGGCCACGATCTTGGCATCTTCACCTGATTCGTCGGTCATCTTCAGTACGCCGATTGGGCGGCATCGAATAACAGAGCCGGGAATCAGAGCCAGGGGCATGATCACCAGTACATCCACCGGGTCACCGTCACCACACAGTGTATGAGGAACATAGCCGTAGTTGCAGGGGTAGTGCATGGCTGTGCCCAGCATGCGATCTACGAAAATCTGGCCACTATCCTTGTCCACTTCGTACTTGATTGGGTCACCATTGAGGGGAATTTCAATGATGACGTTGATATCCTCGGGCACGTCGCGTCCGGGCGGTACTAAATCTAAACTCATGGCAACTTCTCGCGGTGTGTGGGGAGCAGGAAATAAAGGGCGCGTATTCTACCACACGGGCTGCGCCCATCGCAGCCGGTGCGGGCCTATGGGGCGCCTTGAGTTCAGGCTCGACTATTCCACGGTCGGGGGTACGGCAACAAACCGGGCCAGAGTTTCCCGATAGAGCTGCTTTTCCTCGGCGCTTAGCTCGGCAAAGGGTTTGCCGCGCAGTTGCCCAAGCAGTGCCTCCGCTTTGCGGCGCTCCACCTGGCTTTGCAGTCGCTGGATGGCCTCCCTGAACTCCCGCCGGGGGTCATAGCCTTGCAGTTGCTGGGCACGGCGAATCAGCTCGCCCACACCCGCACTCAACTCGGCGAGGCTGCCGGCGGCTTCGTCTCCCGTGCCCTGCAAATGCCCGATGATCTGCGCGGTTGTGAAGTGGGGGCGTTGTCGGAGCAGGTGCAGCAATTCAAGAAACTGATCGAGCCCGCCGTCAGTCTCGGCCGCCAGGTGCTCTGTTTCCAGGTCCGCTGCTTCCGGAGCGAGTTCCGGGTAGTGGAACAGCAGGAGAGTCAGCAGTCGCGCAGTGGACAATTTGACCCGCTCGCCGGCTCGGATGCTGTGCGCCTGACGCTGAACCGGTTGTGCCCCGGAGTCGTACACCATTTCATAATCGGGCGGTGGCGGGGTTTCGTCCACGACAGCGGGTTCGCGATCGGGTCCGTCCGGCGGTGCGAGCGGCTGCAGCGGCACTTCCTCTACCAGCTCGAGCAGGGTATGTACTTCCAGGCCGGTGCGTTTGGCCAGGCTGCTGAACATCAGTTCGCGATAGACGCCCTTGGGCAGCCGGTTGAGCATGGGGGCGGCCAGTTTGCTCAGCCGGGCGCGACCCTCCATGGAGCGAACGTCCAGGTCTTCGCACAGGGCGTCAAAGAAGAACTCTTCGAGGGGCAGCGCGTGTTCGATGAGGTGGGTGAATTTCTTGGCGCCGATCTGTCGGACCAGCGTGTCCGGGTCCTCCCCATCCGGCAGGAACAGGAATCGCACCTGGCGCCCATCGGTCATCACAGGCAAGCTGTTCTCCAGTGCCCGGCGAGCGGCCATTCGGCCGGCATTATCACCGTCGAAGCAGAACACCACTTCCTGGGTGTACTTGAAGGCCTTTTTCAGGTGGTCTTCGCGGCACGCCGTTCCGAGGGTGGCGACCCCATAACTGATACCGAACTGGGAAAGGGCAACCACGTCCATATAGCCTTCCACGACCATTACCCGTTTGAGCTGGGAATTGGCCTGGCGCGCTTCGTAGAGGCCGTACAGCTCCTCCCCCTTGTGGAAGACGGGCGATTCGGGGGAATTGAGGTACTTGGGTTTGCCATCGCCCAGGACCCGGCCGCCAAAACCGATCACCCGTCCCCGCACGTCGCGGATGGGGAACATGATCCGGTCCCGGAACCGGTCATAGAGCTTGTGGTTGTCGTCCCGATTGATGAGCATGCCGCTCTCGATCAGCAGGCGCTGGTCATCGGGCTCTGTCCCCAGGGCCCGGAGCAGATTGTCCCAGCCGGGCGGAGCAAAGCCGAGCCCGAAGTCTCGGGCCACCTCCCCGCTCAGGCCCCGCCGCTGCAGGTAGCCCACCGCGTGCCCCTTGGCAGGATGTTGACGCAAAGCCTGCTGGTAGAAGGAGGCAGCCGCTTCGAGCAGGGAGTAAATGGTTTTGCGGTCCCTCTCCCGGGCAAGCTCCTGGGAGGAGGCCTGTCGCTGTTCACGCGGGACTTCCAGCCCTGACAGGCGCGCCAATTGCTCCACCGCTTCCGGGAAGCTCAGGCGGTCGTAATCCATCAGAAATCCGATGGCGTTGCCCGAGGCGCCGCAGCCAAAGCAGTAGTAGAACTGTTTGTCCTGGGTGACGGTGAAGGAAGGGGTTTTTTCGTCGTGGAAGGGGCAGCAGGCCGAGTAATTCTTGCCGCTCTTTTTGAGTTTGACCCGGGCATCCACCAATTCGACGATATCGACCCGATCCAGCAGATCGTCGATAAAGCTCTGAGGTATGCGGGCACTCACGACAGTGGGTCTCCGGGGTGATCGGCGTTGGGGCGCCGGCGGCGCCCCATCCGAGTGTAAGAGCTTTGGAGACGGGTGATCAATATGTGGAAGAGCGGCGCTGGGAGCTGAAGGCTCAGGACAGCTTTTGCTTCACCATCTGGCTGGCTGCTCCCATGTCCGCCCGGCCCTGGATCTGTGGCTTCACGAGCCCCATCACTTTACCCATGTCCCGGGGGCCTTCGGCGCCGCTGTCCGCGATCGCCTGCTCGATAACGGCCGCCAACTCGTCGTCGGTGAGTGCTTCGGGGAGAAAGTCGCTGATGACAGAGATTTCGTAGTCTTCCTGCTCCGCCAGCTCGGGACGGTCAGCATCCCGGTATTGCCTGGCTGAGTCCCGGCGTTGCTTGGTCATCTTGTCCAGAATGGCCAGCACACGCTCGTCGGAGAGCTCAATGCGCTCATCCACCTCAATGCGCTTGCACTCGGACAGAATCAGGCGCAAAACACCCAGCCGCTCTTTGTCTTTGGCCCGCATGGCGGCCTTCATCGCGTCGGTGATCTGGTCTTTGAGTGCGGGCATGGAGATCTCCAGCTTACGGGGCGGTATTGGCTGTGGATGCCAGCGGCCCGCCCGGCAACTGCCGGGTCGGTAGCTCGGAGGTAGGGCCGGACTTAGTAAAGACGCTGAAACTTGCGGGTTTCGCGCTGAACTTTCTTGGCGTGGCGTTTAACTGCCGCAGCCGCCTTGCGCTTGCGAACCGCAGTGGGCTTTTCGTAGTGCTCGCGGCGACGTACTTCCGCCAGAATGCCTGCCTTCTCGCAGGAGCGCTTGAAGCGGCGCAGAGCAATATCAAAAGGCTCGTTCTCTTTCAGCTTTACTGATGGCATATTGGGTCCCGTATTGATCAATTTTGTCCCGGGGAGCGGCCGTGGGCTCTGCTGTTGGATAGCGGGCCGGAGGGCTCCCAGTTCAGGGGGCGCTGATGATATACACTTCCCGGAGGGAGATCAACTTCCTCCCGTCTGAAACTCCCACCCTCCGCGGGGTGGTTTTGCTGGTCTTGGCGCCGCCAGCTCATTATCATTCGTCTCTTTTCCTTCAGGTATGCCATGCGCGTTCTAGGTATCGAAAGCTCCTGCGATGAGACCGGCGTCGCTGTGTATGACAGCGAACGGGGCCTGCTGGACCACAAACTCTACAGTCAGGTGGCCGTTCATGCGGAGTACGGCGGGGTTGTGCCGGAACTGGCTTCCCGGGACCACATTCGTAAAACCCTGCCGCTGGTCCAGCAGGTGCTGCGGGACTCCGGCAGCGGGCCGGGCGACATCGACGCGGTGGCTTTTACCCGGGGCCCGGGCCTCGTGGGCGCACTGATGGTGGGAGCCTGCATTGGTCGTTCTCTTGCCTACGCGTGGCAGGTTCCGGCCATCGGTGTCCACCATATGGAGGGACACCTGCTCGCCCCCATGCTGGAGGACAATCCACCCCGGTTTCCCTTTGTGGCGCTGCTGGTCTCCGGTGGCCACACCCAGCTTATGCGGGTCGACGGCATCGGCCGTTATGAACTGCTGGGGGAATCTCTGGATGATGCGGCGGGGGAGGCTTTCGACAAGGCGGCCAAAATGCTCGACCTGGACTATCCGGGCGGCCCTCAGATCGCCCGCCTCGCCACCAGCGGTCGCAAACGCTTCAGATTTCCCCGGCCCATGACCGACCGCCCCGGCCTTGATTTCAGCTTCAGCGGGCTGAAGACCTTCACCCTTAATACCATCGCCGAGCATGCCCAGGCGGACGGCCTCCCGGACCCGCAGACCATGGCCGACATTGCCTACGCCTTTCAGGAGGCGGTGGTGGACACGCTGCTCATCAAGTGTCGCCGCGCCATGGAGCAGACCGGGCTGAAAACACTGATTATGGCCGGCGGCGTCTCCGCCAACCAGAGCTTGCGGGAGAAACTGCAGGCGACGCTGGGAAGCAAGGGAGTTCAGGTGTATTACCCGCGCCCGGAATTCTGCGTGGACAACGGTGCAATGATTGCATTTGCCGGCTGTCAGCGCCTCCTTGCCGGACAAAAGGAAGATCTCGGCATCACGGTCAAGGCGCGCTGGCCGCTCACTACCCTGGCCGCCGTCTGAGCTGTGCCCCATTCTCTGTTGTGGATCGTCTATGAACATTCTTTTTATCCGCGAGCTTCGCATCGATACCATCATCGGTGTTTACGAGTGGGAAAAGCGAAACAAGCAGGAACTGATAATCGATATCGAAGTGGCTGCGGACATCAGCAAAGCCATCGAATCCGATGACCTGCAGTACACTCTGGACTACAAGGCGATTGCCGACCGGCTGACTGACTACGTCGAGAGCCATCACTTCAATCTGGTGGAGGCGCTGGCCGAGGGCGCAGCCCAGGTGCTGCAAAAGGAGTTCGGAGCGAGCTGGCTGCGGCTGCGCATCGCCAAACCAGGTCCGCTCGACAACGCTCGCGATGTGGGCGTGATCATTGAGCGGGGCGAAAAGCCCTGAACCAAAAAAACTTCAGTGTATACATGAACCGGGTCTTCATCAGCGCAGGCAGCAACCTAAGCAGGCAGGACAATATGGCTCTCGCTTTGAAGCGGCTTGAGCAGATGTTTGGCCGTGTGGAGCGTTCGCCTCTTTATGAGAGCCCCCCGGCGGACGGGAAGGGCCCCAACTACTACAACCTCGTACTGTCCATCGTCACCGACTTGCCTCCCCCCCGGGTGCGGGAGATACTCCGGACCGTCGAGGCGGAGTTGGGACGTGATCGGCGCCAGGCCGAGGCGGTTCCCATTGATCTGGACCTGTTGCTGCACGGTGACCTGTACGGCGACTTCGGCGATTTTCAGCTCCCTCATCCGGACATCTTCCGGTACCGCCATGTACTGCAGCCGCTTGCCGATATCGCGGGTGATCTCCGACTACCGGGAACTCAGCAGAACTTGACCTCACTTCTGGCCTGCACCAACCCCAATCAGATGCTACAAGCAGTGGCGGAGCCTTGAATATCGAACTGCAAATCCTGGCCGCATTCTCCACCGTCGTGGTAGGTTCCTTCATTCAGACCAGTATCGGGTTTGGCATGGCCGTGGTATCCGCGCCCCTGCTCTTCATGCTCGACGAGGCCTACGTGCCCGCGCCCATGATCATCGCGGCGCTCTTCAACGGCCTGTTCACAAGCTGGCACTTCCGCGCGCACCTGTCCCTGCGGGGCTTCATGCCGGCCATCGCGTGGCGGATTCCCGGCAGCCTGGTAGGAGTCGGTTTGTTGATGATTGTCTCTGAGCAGATCCTCGCAGTGGTGATTGCACTGGTGATCGGCTTCGGAATCGTTGCGGGTTATCTGAAGATCGCCATTCCCTTTACCCGCCGCAATCTCGGCATTGCCGGCTTTCTGTCCGGCGTCATGGGAACCTCCACCTCCATCGGGGGGCCACCGATGGCGCTGGTGATGCAGGGGCAGTTGGCCAACGTGATTCGCGTCAACCTGGCTGCGTTTTTCATCTTCAGCTGCATCATCTCCCTCGTCATTCTCTGGCCGGCAGGCTATCTCGGGAAATCCGAGTTGCTCCTGTCCTTGCCCCTTATCCCCGCTGCCCTGACGGGAAGCTGGCTGTCGAGCCGGGTCAGTCGGCACATCAACGACGAGGTGATGCGTTACGGCTGCCTGGCGCTCTGCACGCTGTCCGTTGTGGGGATGCTGATCCGCTACGTGTTCTGACGACCGCTGGGCACGTGACGTTCAGACCGGGTCAGCCAGGCCCTGCCGCGACCTTCACCAGCAGGGATGCTGGTGAAGAGCCTCCAGGGATGGATTTACGGCGTGTCGCGGCAGGGCCTGGCTGACCCGCGTCCTGGCACGATCTCTCAGCAGGCTTACGTTACTTAGGACGATTCGAAATAGCCTCCCGGAAAAATTCGCCTGAGAATTTATAAAACCCCGGGTCATGACAATTCTTTACATGGGACTCCGCCAGCCCGATCTCACTTCCAGGCCAGTTTGCATAGAATGTGATTCCGTTCAGCTCGCGTGTGCGGGCCTGTCCACGAATCCTGCTGCGATCCGCCGAAGTGAGGTGAAGCGATGAAAAAAAATCTGTTGCCGGACATGCAGCGCGTAAAAATGAAAGACAGGGACGGTGCGGAATTCGTTATGTGGCTGGAGATCCGCAAGGATCACGAGCGCACATACGTCTTTCTTTCCGACACTCACCAGGTGGGTGAATCAAAGCTGGCGCAGGACGCGATGTTTCTTATTGAAAAAGTGAAGCAACGGTTAAAACTGGACCCGGAGACCACTCGTTTTTTCCGGCATATTTACCAGGAACAGTTGGGGAGTACCTTCGGCCGGTTCGACGTAGACTGGCAGGGGAGCGAGCCCAACTACCGCTTCCGCATGCTCACCAACCTGGAAGACATTCAGGAAGTGCAGCATATTCTGGAGTCCACACGGCCGTTTCGGTTTGGCGAGGTAACGCGCAAGGCGGCGACCGCCTGACAACACCCTCCGCCGGAAATTCCGGCGCAATCTACCGTCCGGCAGGTGGCCTGTTGAACCCTCGTCGGGCAAACGGGAACGCGGCTGCCACCAGCAGCAGACAAAGCACAACCAGCGGCTCGGTGCCCCAGCGCATGAAAGGGGTTTCGCCGCGCCGCAACTCAACCTCGCCCTGGAGAGTTTGCTGGACGAACTGCTCTGTCCTGGCGATGATCCTGCCCCTGCTGTCGACCAGTGCGCTGACCCCGTTGTTGGTGGCACGAATCAGATAACGGCCGGTCTCCAGCGCCCGCATCTGCGCAATCTGCATGTGCTGCAAGGGGCCCAGCGAAGCGCCGAACCAGGCGTCATTACTCACGGTAATCAGAATGTGGGATTCCGCGGCACCGTTCGCCACCACATCGGGATACGCAATTTCATAACAGATAGAAGGTGCGATCAGCGCGTCGCTGACCTGCAGACCCTTCTGGTCGGGAGGGCCCGGTTCCAGGACCGACATGGGCAGATCGAAGATTGACAGAATGGGGCCAAACCAGTCACGGAGGGGGACGTAGTCGCCAAAGGGAACCAGGCGCTGTTTGTGGTAGATGCCGGAGCCCAGACCAAGCCCAACGATGCTGTTGTAATAGGCGCGATCCTCCCGCGAGTCATAGAGCACACCCGTGATCAGCGCAGCGTCATGCTGCAGCGCCCGGCTGCGAAGTTCATCAATAAACGGCAGTGCCTGGTGGTAGAGGAGGGGCATCGCTGCCTCAGGCCACACCACCCAGTCGCTGTCCGGCCACAGGGATTCACTCATGGTGAAGTAGCGGCTCAGGGTCGTTTCCAGCCAGGCCGGGTCCCACTTTTTATCCTGAGGGATGTTGCCCTGCACGAGCCCGACGTTAAGGGGTTCGCGGTAGGACTCCGTCCACTCGACTTTGGAAAGGGGAAGACCTGCGCCCCAGAGACCGAGCGCCAGCACCAGCGGGATCACGGCGAAGGCTCTGCGCTTGCGCTCCATCCACGCGAAGGCAATACCCGTCCCGGCCAGGGCCACCAGATAGCTGAGGCCCATCACCCCAATCACCGGCGCCCACCCGGCCAGCCAGGTGTTCAGATGCCCGTAACCGAGGTAGAGCCAGGGGAAGCCACTGAACAACCAGCTGCGCAGCCACTCCCCAATCACCCACAAGGCTGGCAGCGCGACCAGCAGTGCCAGTGGCGAGCGGCTCAGCCAGCGACCAAGCACCAGAAACGGCAGGGCGAAGACCGTGGCCAGCACTGCCACAAGCAGCACAGTGAGCAGGACCGCAAACGGGGGCGAGGCGTTACCGAAATCGTGGATGCTGACGAATACCCAACTTGCCCCCGTTCCAAAGAGCCCGAGCCCGAAGGCCAGGCTGCGCCCGAAGGCCTGCCGTGCATCACTGCGCCAGAGCAGCAACGCAAACACGGTCAGGCAGGGCAGGGCAATCGGCCAGATGTCAAAAGGCGCAAAAGACAGGGGGACCAGCGCGCCCGCAAGTAAAGCGAGCAGCGGCCACTGCCAGCGAATCGTTCGAAGCGCAGAAAAAAAGGACACAGGAGATGGTATTCCGGATCGAGGCCCTTGGGGGCGTTAGCGTGTAAAACGGCTATGGTATCCCGCTGCAGGCCTGGCTGCTAGGGTTCCAGTTTGCTGACCCGCAGCAGGTGGATCTGCCGGTTGTCGGAGTACAGAACGCGAAACTGGAATCCGTCCACCTCGGCGGTCTCGTTGCGCAAAGGCAGGTGGCCGAAGGCCTTGGTGACGATCCCGCCGATGGTATCGAACTCCTCGTCGCTGAAGCCGGTCTCGAAATAGTCGTTGAAGTCTTCGATCGGCGTTAGGGCCTTGACCACATATTCATTGTCGGAGACGGCGCGAATAAAGGTATCGTCGATATCTTCATCAGTTTCGTCCTCGATGTCCCCGACGATCTCTTCGAGGATGTCTTCGATCGTTACCAGGCCGGAGATGCCGCCATACTCGTCGATGACCATGGCCATATGGTATCGATTCTCGCGGAACTCCCTCAGCAGGATGTTCAGACGCTTGCTCTCGGGAATGATGTTGGCCGGTCGGATCACATTGGCCAGCTTGAAGTTTTCCGTCCCGCTCACGATCAGCTGGAGCAGGTCCTTGGCAAGCAAAATGCCCTTCACATCGTCCATGGATTCGCCGATAACCGGGAAGCGCGAATGCCCGGATTCGATCACCATGGGCAGAAACTCTTCCGGCTGCTGGTCCATCTTGACCACGACCATCTGCGAGCGCGGAATCATGATCTCACGTACTTGCCGGTCGGCCACTTCCAGCGCCCCTTCGATAATCGACAGGGCTTCCTGATCCAGCAGCTTGTTTGCCGCCGCTTCCTGGATGATGTCCAGCAGCTCCTCCCGGGATTTCGGTTCGGCGTTGAAGCCATCCAAAAACTTGGTGAGCCAGGATCTTTCCTGGCGCTGGCCGTTGGTCGTGTGACTCTGGTCGGGGTCTTCGCTACCCATGGTGCAATTCGCTCCTCAACGAATGTTTATTCTTCTGTCGTGATTGATGGTGTCAGATAGGGATCGGCGATGCCGAGCTGGGCGAGAATGCTCACCTCTCTGGCTTCCATCATCTGAGCATCGGCGTCTTCAACGTGGTCATAGCCGAGCAGGTGTAACGCGCCGTGTACGAACATGTGGGCCCAGTGGGCGGAGGGCGCCTTGCCCTGTGCCCGGGCCTCCTCACCGATGACCGGGGCACACACCACGATGTCCCCCAGGTGGAGAAACGGCAGATCGGCCGGCAGCTCCGAAGGAAAAGACAGGACGTTGGTGGGGTAATCTTTCTGACGATACTGGCGATTCAGCGCCTGGCTTTCCTCCCGGTCCACCAGCCGAACGCTCAGTTCTATCTCGCGCGGGTCGCGCGCCGGAAGCTCGCGGTCGAGAACCGCGCGCAGCCAGCGCCTGATCGAGTCTGGTTCGGGAGGGTCGTCGCCCTCGCTGGCGACCTGGATGTCAACTGAAATGTCCATCAGGTTCCCGACGAATCGCTCTCGAACGCGTCGTAGGCTTCCACAATCCGTTGCACCAACGGGTGGCGGACCACATCCTTGGCGGTGAAGTGGGTGAAGGAAATGCCATCTACCTTGCTCAGAACCCGCGCCACGTGGGCCAGCCCCGATTGATGTCCCTTGGGCAGGTCGATCTGGGTCGGGTCTCCATTCACCACGGCCGTGCTGCCGAAGCCGATGCGGGTCAGGAACATCTTCATCTGCTCTCGCGTTGTGTTCTGGCTCTCGTCCAGAATCACAAAGGAGTTGTTGAGGGTTCGGCCCCGCATATAGGCCAGCGGTGCCACTTCGATCACGTTGCGCTCGATTAGTTTATCGACAGTCTCGAAGCCCAGCATTTCATACAGGGCATCGTAAAGAGGGCGCAGGTAGGGGTCCACCTTCTGGGCCAGGTCGCCGGGCAGAAAGCCCAGCTTTTCTCCCGCCTCTACGGCAGGGCGTACCAATAGAATCCGTTCCACCTGGTTGCTGAGCAGTGCTTCCACCGCACAGGCCACTGCCAGGTAGGTCTTGCCGGTACCGGCAGGGCCAATGCCGAAGTTGATGTCGTGGGTCTGAATGGCACGCACGTAATGCTGCTGGTTGGCGCCGCGCGCTTTCACGGTGCACTTTTTGGTACGTATCAGGGTGAGATCCTGGACTTTGCCACCCCCTTTGTGCTGTTCACCTTCCATCAATGCTTCGACCCCCGACTGTTGCAGCACCAGGTGGATTTTGTCCGGCGTGAGGTTGGCGTCCTGTTCGGTCTCCTCATAAAGGTGTTCCAGGACGCCGGCGCCAGCGGCGGAGTTGGCCCCGCTGAGCACGAACAGATTGCCCCGGTTGCGAATATCGATATTCAACCGTTTCTCGATCTGGCGAAGATGCTGGTTGTACTGGCCGCACAGGTTGGCTAGGCGACGGGCGTCATTCGGCTCGAGGGAAACCCGGCGGGCGGACGTTTCTGGGGCGGGCTGCTTTTGAGTGACTGTGTTGCTGTTCAAATGCTGAGATGGTGTCCTGCTTGAGAAATGTGGGCCAAGCGTACTCCAAACCCGGGAATCTGGAAAGTCCGAATTCGGTCGCTCTGCAGGCAATGTGGGCCCGTTCGTGCGCGAAATCAAGCACGAACCGAGTTAATTTGCGACCGGCGGGCCCAGGCCGGTCGACAGGGCGCCGGTCGCGGTGTACGAGCTCTATTCGCGGTCGATCAGGGTGCCCCGCAGGCTGTTGGGCAATGCCTCCTCGATCCGGATTACGGCGAACTTGCCGATCAGCGAGGCATCTTCACAGAGGAAGTTGACTACGCGGTTGTTCTCCGTTCGGCCGGAAAGGTGATCCGGCTGCTTCTTGGAGAAACCGGTGACGAGGATGCGCTCTTCATTCCCCACCATCCGGCGGCTGATCTCCATGGCCTGTTGGTT
Source organism: Gilvimarinus sp. F26214L (assembly GCF_054401055.1). Taxonomy (NCBI): domain Bacteria; kingdom Pseudomonadati; phylum Pseudomonadota; class Gammaproteobacteria; order Cellvibrionales; family Cellvibrionaceae; genus Gilvimarinus; species Gilvimarinus sp. F26214L. Next base: position 220,735 of record NZ_JBTIYG010000006.1, read on the forward strand.
GATGCGGGCCTGCAGAATGCTCAATCGCTGCTTTTTTGTCTCCAGGGGGGTGTCGTCGGGCAGCTCGGCAGCCGGGGTTCCGGGACGCGGGCTGTAGATGAAGCTGAATGAGATATCGAAACCGATGTCTTCGATCAGCTTCATGGTGGCCGCGAAGTCCTGATCCGTCTCGCCGGGGAAGCCGACGATGAAATCGGAAGAGAAGCAGATGTCGGGCCGAATGGCTTTCAGCCGGCGCAGCTTGGATTTGTATTCCAGCGCCGTATGGCCGCGTTTCATGGCCGCCAGGATGCGGTCCGACCCGCTCTGCACGGGCAAGTGCAAGTGACTCACCAGTTCGGGGACCTTGGCGTAGACGTCAATCAGGCTGTCGGAGAACTCCACCGGGTGGGAGGTGGTGAAGCGGATCCGGTCAATGCCGTCGATGGCTGCGACGTCGGTGATCAGCTCCGCTAGGTCCACCAGTTCGCCGTTCCCGTCAGTGCCCCGGTAAGCGTTGACGTTCTGTCCCAGCAGGTTGACCTCTCGCACGCCCTGGGAGGCCAGATGTGCCACTTCCGCGAGCACGTCTTCCGGGGGGCGGCTGATTTCCTCGCCGCGGGTGTAGGGCACCACACAGAAGCTGCAGTACTTGGAGCAACCTTCCATGATGGAAACAAAGGCGGTGGCCCCGTCAGACTCCGGCTGGGGCAGGCGGTCGAACTTCTCCACTTCCGGGAAGCTGATGTCCACCACTACCGCACCGTTGTCCCGCGGCGTTTCCAGCATCTCGGGCAGTCGATGCAGCGTCTGCGGCCCGAAGATCAGATCCACAAACGGCGCGCGCTTGGCAATGGCCTCACCCTCCTGGCTCGCCACGCACCCGCCCACACCGATCACCAGCCCGGGGTTGCGCTCCTTGTATTGCTTCCAGCGACCCAATTGGTGAAAAAGCTTCTCCTGGGCTTTTTCCCGAATGGAGCAGGTGTTGATCAGCAGCACGTCCGCGTCCTCCGGGCTGTCGGTCGGCACCATCTGGTGCGACTCGCCCAACAGGTCGCGCATACGGGCCGAGTCGTACTCGTTCATCTGGCAACCGTGGGTCTTGATGTAGAGCTTTTTGACGGCGTTTTCGGAGGACATGAAAATTTCCTGACAGAATAGTCGGTGATTGGGGCGTCGCTGCCGGGACGCGGAAATCGTGGGGGCGCAATTATACTGGTGCGGGCGCTGGTTTTATAGCCACCCGTGAGTGGCCCGCGACCGGCAGGCCACGGGTGCGGCCCGGAAATTGCCGGCAACGCCTTGCATTCAAGCGATCCGCCCCCAACTGTGGTATCTTGCGCGCCTTCTGTCCGCCCGTTCGGCGCCCGTAAATGCAGTTGTCCGACGCGGGAACGGGGAGCCCGACGACCCCTTCCCGACCCGCCGCGCAACCGATGTTAAACAGTGCCGCTGGAGCTCTGGACAATGTCGACTAGCAAGCAACGAGACCAAGGTATGTCCAACCCGATCTACAAGGTTATTTTTTATAACCAGGGCCAGGTATATGAAGTTTACGCCCGTGCCATCTACCAGAGTGAGATGTACGGTTTCATCGAGATCGAAGAGTTTGTGTTTGGCGAACGCTCCCAGATGATCGTGGATCCGGGTGAGGAAAAACTCAAGGGCGAGTTTGCCAAGGTTCGGCGATCCTACATTCCGATGCACTCCATCGTGCGCATCGATGAAGTGGAGAAAGAAGGCGCAAGCAAGGTCACCGACATCCAGCCCGGCGACAAGGTCGCCCAGTTTCCCTTTCCCAAGGGTATGGCTCCGACGCCCGGGGATTCCTGATTCCGTAAAGGCACGTTTCCGGCCATAGCCCGTTCAGCTTGAAGTTACCGGGTTTATGCCGCGCGCAAAACAGTTGAGGTAGAGATCGAATGCAGCTCCATTTCGAGAAGAGCGGGCAAGGGCCAGCGCTGGTGATGATGCACGGTTTGTTTGGCTCTCTGGAAAACCTTGGCGCGATCAGCCGCATCCTCGAAAAAAAGTTTACTCTTTACCGGCTGGACCTTCGCAATCACGGCCGTTCCCCCCACGCGGACAGCATGTCCTTCTCGGAAATGGCCGACGATCTGCTCCAGTTCCTGGATCGCCACGGCCTCGACTCTGTATTTCTGTTCGGCCACTCCCTGGGCGCCAAGGTGGGGATGGAGTTTGCCTGCCAACACCCGCAGCGGGTGCGTAAACTGGTGGTGGCGGACATCGCACCGGTGAGTTATCCCTCTCATCACAATGCCATTCTCGATGGGCTTCAGCATGTGCAGCCGGCAGCGGTCAGTTCGCGGCGGGAGGCGGATCAGGAGCTGGCCCGCTTCGTGGACGAGGCAGCGGTGCGGCAGTTTATTCTGAAAAGCCTGGAGCGGCAGGACGGGGGTGGCTATCGCTGGCGCCTGAACGTACCCACGATACTCAAGGACTACGACAGCTTGCGGTTGTCCGTGTGCGACGAACGCCCATTTGCGGGGCCGACCCTCTTTCTGCGCGGTGCCAAGTCCAACTACATCGCCGAGCGCAACAAGGAGGAGATTGCGAGGAAATTTCCCGACTTCGAAATCGTGACCGTAGAAAACGCCAGCCACTGGCTGCACGCTGAACAACCCGAAGTGGTCGCGCAAAATATCATTGAATTCCTATCCTGAGACCCCTGAACGTCTCGTCACCGGGCGCTCGCATGCAGCGCTCGTCAACCTGGGGAGCACCATGAGTCAAGACGTACTATTCAAACCTTTCGAACATCCCAAGCTGACTTTGAAAAACCGCGTCGTTATGGCGCCCATGACCCGCAGCTTTTCTCCCAACGGCGTTCCGGGCGATGACGTTGTGGAGTACTACCGCAAACGAGCCGCCGGAGGAACCGGTCTGATTGTTACGGAAGGCACTGTCATCGATCATCCCGCCGCGACGGACGATGTAAAAGTGCCCTTCTTCTACGGAGATGCCTCACTGGCGGGATGGAAGAAAGTTCTGGATGCAGTGCACGCGGAAGGTGGCAAAATGGTCCCGCAAATCTGGCACGTGGGTTCCACACGTCGTCCGGGAACCGGTCCCTTCCCGGACGCGCCCAGCGCTTCACCGTCAGGGCTGGTGGCGCCGGGCAAGAAAATCTTCGAGCCGCTCACGGTTGCAGAGATCGAAGATCTGATCGAAGCATATGGACAGGCCGCCCTGAATGCGAAAAACCTCGGCTTCGACGGGGTGGAGGTCCACGGCGCCCACGGCTATCTCATTGACCAGTTTTTCTGGGCGGCCACCAACGAGCGGGATGATGACTTCGGAGGCAGTCTCCAGAAGCGCACCCGTTTCGCAGTGGAAATCATCAAGCGTATCCGCGCGCTGTGCGGCGAGGATTTCCCCATCATCCTGCGCTGGTCTCAATGGAAGCAGCAGGACTACACCGTGAAACTGGCACAGAACCCGGAGGAGCTGGCCGAGTTTCTGGCGCCCCTGAGCGAAGCGGGTGTGGACATCTTCCACTGCAGCCAGCGCCGCTTCTGGGAGCCGGAATTCGACGGTTCCGATCTGAACCTGGCCGGTTGGACGAAGGAAATTACCGGCAAGCCGTCCATCAGCGTGGGCAGTGTGAGCCTTGACGGAGAATTCATCGCCTCCTTCGGCGGGGCGGGCGCGCAGGTGGCCAGCATCGATAATCTCGTGGAGCGCATGGAACGTGGCGAGTTCGATTTGATCGCCGTTGGCCGTGCACTGCTGGCGAATCCCGATTGGGCCGACAAGGTGAAGAACGGTCAGTTCGACCAATTGAAAGCCTTCACCCAGGACGATCGCCTGAATCTGGTATAGAGACGCACGATCTGCGGTCGGAAGGTAGGTTGGGCTAGGCCGAAGGCCGTAACCCAACAGGCGGACATCGGGGCATACCGCATTGTTGGGTTACGCTGCGCTAACCCAACCTACAACCGCAGGCCGCCGGGTTCCCGTAGGTTGGGTTAGGCCGAAGGCCGTAACCCAACGGAGAGAGATCGGGACCTCCGCATTGTTGGGTTACGCTGCGCTAACCCAACCTACGACCAGCATCGCTGGGTTCCCGTAGGTTGAGGCCGAAGGCCGTAACCCAACAGGGAGAGGTCGGGCCTACCGCATTGTTGGGTTACGCTGCGCTAACCCAACCTACAACCGCAGGTCGCTGGGTTCCCGTAGGTTGGGTTAGGCCGAAGGCCGTAACCCAACAGCTGAACGCATCGAGTGCCCCACATTCCCTCCATCCGCTTAGCCGCCGCGAACCCAAACGATGGTTCCCATGCTACATTACCTTCCGTACAGCCGTTGAGCCCCAGCCGGGCTCGCGCGCTCCAAACTTGACCGGTGGGATCGGCACAATTCCGATAAAGCCGAATTTCCGCCTTCTGAAAACCGAGGAACGAATATGCGTCAGACTTTGATCGCGCTGTCCGTCGCCGCCGCGTTGGCGACCGGCGGATGCAGCAAAGAGACCGGGCAGTCGACTACTGCCACGAGCGATATCCCTGCCGACCAGCAGTCGACCACCGCTGCGGCGGATAACCCGCTGTTGGCGGAGTGGAGCGGCCCCTACGGCGGTGTGCCCGCCTTCGACACCATGCGTCTGGCCGACCTGAAGCCGGCGCTCGAGTTGGCCATGCAGAAGAACCTGGACGAGATCGAAGCCATCACCGCCAACCCCCAAGCGCCCACGTTCGCCAACACCATTGAAGAGCTGGAGCGCAGTGGAGCGGAACTGGACCGGGTGTATGCATACTACGGGATCTGGAGCTCCAACATGTCCTCTCCGGAATTCCGGGAAATCCAGCGTGAAATGGCACCGAAGCTGGCGGAATTCCGATCCCGGATCATCCAGAACCGGGAGCTGTTCGAACGGGTGGAAGCCGTGTATCAACAGCGTGACAAGGCCGGACTGACCGGGGAGCAGAAGCGTGTTGTGGAGCTGGTCTACGATCAGTTCGCCACCAACGGAGCCACTCTGGAGGGCGAGGCCAGGCAGCGCTATGCACAGATCAATCAGCGGCTGGCGCAACTGCATACAGAATTCGCCAACAATGTTCTGGCGGATGAGGAGGGCTACGATATCTTCCTCACCGCGGATCAACTGGGCGGTCTGCCTCAATCCTTTGTCGACGCGGCAGCGGCCCTCGCCGAAGAAAAAGGACAGAAGGGCAAGTACGCTATCACCAATACCCGCTCCTCCATGGACCCGTTCCTGACCTACTCGGATAACCGCGAGCTGCGTAAGCAAGTCTGGAACAATTATTACAGTCGCGGTGACAACGGCGACGAGCATGACAACAACGCCATCATCGCGGAGATTCTCAAGCTGCGGGACGAGCGTGTGGAGCTGTTGGGCTTCGACAATTACGCTCAGTGGCGCCTGCAGAATCGCATGGCGAAAACGCCCGAGCGGGCCGCCGAGTTGATGGAAGCCGTATGGCCGGCAGCCGTTGCCCGGGTGCAGGAAGAAGTGGCGGACATGCAGGCGGTGGCCGATTCCGAAGGAGCGGACATTACCATTGCTCCCTGGGATTACCGCTACTACGCAGAGAAAGTCCGCAAGGCCAAGTACGATCTCGACTCGGACGAAGTGAAGCAGTACCTGCAACTGGACAAGCTGCGCGAAGCCATGTTCTTCGTCGCAGGAGAGTTGTTCGACTTCGGCTTTACACCGGTCAAAGCGGGCTCGGTGCCGACCTTCCACGAGGATGTCGAAGTGTGGGAAGTCACCGACCGGAGCACTGGTGAGCACGTGGGCCTGTGGTACCTGGATCCCTTCGCCCGTTCAGGCAAGCGCTCCGGTGCCTGGGCCACAATGTATCGTGATCACACTACCTTCGACGGCAAAAAGACGGTACTGGCCTCCAACAACTCGAACTTCATCAAGGGAGCGCCGGGCGAACCGGTACTGGTAAGTTGGGATGATGCGCAGACCTTCTTCCATGAATTCGGTCATGCGCTGCATTTTCTGGCCTCCAGGGTCAGCTATCCCACCCTGAACGGCGGAGTGCGCGACTACACGGAGTTCCAGTCCCAATTGCTGGAGCGCTGGCTTTCCACGGACGAGGTGATCGACAACTACCTCGTGCATTACAAAACCGGCGAACCGATTCCGGCGGAGCTCGTGGAGAAGATTAAAAAGGCCGCCACTTTCAATCAGGGCTTTGCCACCACGGAGTACCTGGCATCCGCACTGGTGGACATGAAGTTCCACACGGCTGACCCCACCGACATCGACCCGGACGCGTTCGAGCGTGAGACACTGGAAGAACTGGGAATGCCCGGTGAGTTGGTGATGCGCCACCGGTCACCGCATTTCGGACACATCTTCTCCGGTGAGGGCTATTCCGCGGGCTACTACGGTTACATGTGGGCCGACGTTCTGACCGCAGATGCCGCCGAAGCGTTTGCCGAAGCCGAGGGTGGTTTTTATGACGAGGAGGTGGCCGCGAAGCTGGTGGAGCATCTGTTCGCTCCCCGCAATGCGGTGGACCCGGCCGAAGCCTACCGCGCGTTCAGAGGACGGGATGCGCAAATTGAAGCGTTGATGAGGGATCGCGGATTCCCGGTTCGTTAGCGGGTCGTGACTCGGCGGAGTCCTGAGGGACTCCGCCAATTACACGTTTAACCTTTCAGCTTCTGCCGCACAGAAGCCAGTTTCACACACACCACGAACACGTCCATCGCAGTGGCAATCTCCGCCACGGTCGGGACCGAGGGCGCAATGCGGATATTGCGGTCCTCCGGGTCTGTTCCGTAAGGGAAGGTGGCACCGGCAGGTGTCAGTTTCACGCCGGCTTCGGCGGCGAGCTTGACGATCTCCTGCGCACATCCCGGGCGCGAATCGAAGGAAACAAAATACCCGCCCTGGGGATATTCCCAGCTTCCCAGGTCCGAGTCTTCGAAGGCGTCGGCCAGTTTGTCCAAAACGGTCTCAAAGCGCGGGCGCAGCAAGTCGGCGTGCTTCTTCATGAGTGAACGAAGCGCGGCTTCATCGGGAATGAGCTTGCAGTGACGCAGCTGGTTCTCCTTGTCCGGCCCAATGGTACTGGCCGCCAGAACCTTTTTGATCGCCGCCAGATTGGAGGCCGACGCGCCCAGGAAGGAGACCCCAGCACCTGCGTGGGTGATCTTGGATGTGGAGGCAAATTGCAGCACGCTGTCCTCTGTGCCCAATTCCCGACAATACTCGGCGATGTTGGCGAGAGCCGGTGCGTCGTCATTCAGTTGATGAACGGCGTACGCGTTATCCCAGAAAACGCGGAAGTCGGGGTGGGCGATCGTTCCCAGTGCTGCAATACGCCTGACTGTCTCATCGCTGTATACGACACCGGTCGGGTTGGAAAAGCGCGGTACGTTCCACATGCCGCGAATGCTTTTGTCCTCGCGGATAAGCGCTTCCACCGCGTCCATGTCGGGGCCGTCGGCAGTCATGGGTACAGTCACCATTTCAATTCCGAGCGTCTCGGTCACCGTGAAGTGCCGATCGTAACCGGGCACCGGGCAGATGAATTTGACGGGGCCGTGTTTGCTCCAGGCGCTGTTCTCACCGCCCAGCCCGAAGAAATGCGCCGTCATCGCCGCCTGAAACATGAGGTTGAGGCTGCTGTTGCCTCCCACCAGGATCTGTTCCGCGGGCAGTCCCAGCAGAATGGAGCCGAGCTGCTTCGCTTCCGGCAGTCCGTCCAGACCGCCGTAGTTGCGCGTGTCGGTGCCATCCGCGGCGCGATAGTTGCCGTCCAGAATGCCATCCAGCGCGTCAGACAGGGCCAATTGCTCACTCGAGGGTTTGCCTCGCGTAATATCCAGGCTCAATCCCTGTTGTTTCAACGCCTCGTACTGCTCTGCGAGTTCGCGTTCCCACTGCTTACACTGCTCTGAATCTGCTGTGTCCAAATACAACTGGATGCCCTCGAATTGATGAAATGAATGGAGTGGTGGCGCGGCGGTTTGCGCCGGGCGGGCCATTATACTGGTTCCGCTTCCTTGACCATAGTCAGCCGGGGAATCTCCACAGATGCCATGCTTTCCAGCAGGGGTCGCCCGGTGCTACCCTCGGTGGTCTGGAATTTGATCGCCTTTATGGTTGGCACCCACAACTCTCTTTCGGGGCATCCCATGCTTGTCCGTGCGAAGAGGTTTCCACATACGTTCCACTTCCTTGCCGCCGGTGTTCTGTGCGTCATTGTCCTGTGTCTGTCTGCTGTGGCTGTGGCTGTGGCTCAGTCGGAGCCGGAGGCTGAACAAACCGGCTGGTTGCTGCTGGTGCAGGATGTAATCGGCCCCGCCAGCGCGGACTACGTTCGGCGCGGCATTGAACGGGCGGAGCGCGAAGGCGCCGGCTTCGTTATACTGCAGATGGATACGCCGGGTGGGCTCGACCCTTCCATGCGCACCATCATTCAGGCCATCCTCTCTTCGCCCATCCCGATAGTGACCTACGTGGCTCCCTCTGGCGCGCGCGCCGCGAGCGCGGGCACTTACATTCTGTACGCCTCCCATGTGGCGTCCATGGCGCCCGCCACCAATCTCGGAGCGGCCACTCCGGTTCAGATTGCCGCTCCCGGTATGCCGGACTCCGCACCGGACGACAATGGCCAGGAACAGACACAACCCGGCTCAGCCATGGAGCGGAAGATAGTCAACGATGCGATGGCGTACATCGAAAGCCTGGCCGAGTTGCGGGGGCGCAACAGCGAGTGGGCAAAGCGTGCCGTACGCGAGGGGGTCAGTCTCTCTGCTCAGCAGGCTCTGGGTATGGATGTGATCGAAATAGTCGCCGCGGACATGGACGATCTTCTCCGCCAACTGGACGGACGCCAGGTGGCCATGGACGGAGGCGCCCTGACTCTGAAAACAGAAAATGCTTCCATAGTGCGGGCGGAACCTGATTGGCGCAGCCGTTTTCTGGCGGTCATTACCAATCCCAATGTGGCCTACATCCTCATGCTGGTCGGAATCTACGGCCTGATCTTCGAATTCAGCAATCCGGGAATCGGTGGGCCGGGGATTATCGGTGCCATTTGCCTGCTGCTCGCTCTCTACGCGTTCCAGGTGCTTCCGGTCAGCTACGTGGGGCTGGGGCTGATCGTTGTCGGGTTGGGTCTCATGGCCGCCGAGGCCTTCGTCCCCAGTTTCGGTGCTCTGGGGGTGGGTGGGGCCGCAGCGTTTGTGATCGGATCGATCATTCTCATGGACACGGAGCTGCCCGCCTACCGCATTGCATTGCCGGTTATCCTGGCGCTCGCCCTGGCCAGTGTGGGGATGCTGGTTTTCGTGCTCGGTATGCTGTTCAAGTCCCGTCAGCATGCGGTGGTCAGCGGTGCCGAGAGCCTTATCGGTGCAGTGGGCACGGTCGAGCAAGTGGGCGCACGCGGGCCCCTGGTTCGAGTGCAGGGGGAGCTTTGGCACGTGCGCAGCGACTTGCCCCTGCGGCCGGGTGACCGCGTAAAAGTGAGAGCACTGCGCGACCTGGTGCTTACAGTGGACAAACTGGAGGAATAGACATGAACTACTTCGCCATCACCCTGGCGGTCATTGTTGTTCTGCTGTTGATTTCCGCGTTTCGAATTCTGCGTGAGTATGAGCGCGGCGTAGTCTTCACACTGGGGCGCTTTTACAAGGTGAAAGGACCGGGCCTCGTCATCGTCATCCCGCTGATCCAACAGATGGTGCGAGTCGATCTTCGCACCCTGGTCATGGATGTTCCCACCCAGGACGTAATCTCCCTGGACAACGTTTCCGTGAAGGTGAACGCGGTGATCTACTTCCGGGTAGTGGATGCCCAGCGGGCGATCATTCAGGTGGAAAATTTCCTGGAAGCGACCAGTCAGCTATCCCAGACTACCCTGCGGTCGGTGCTTGGGCAGCATGAACTGGACGAGATGTTGGCCGCGCGGGACAAACTGAACGCGGATATCCAGGACATTCTCGACCGGCAGACGGATGCCTGGGGAATCAAGGTCGCCAACGTTGAAATCAAGCACGTCGACCTCGACGAAAGTATGATCCGGGCCATCGCCCGTCAGGCGGAAGCGGAACGCGAACGGCGGGCGAAAGTCATTCACGCCCAGGGCGAGTTCGAGGCTGCCGAGAAACTCCTGGGCGCGGCTTCGCGCCTGGCCGAGCAGCCCCAGGCACTTCAGCTCCGTTACCTGCAGACGCTGACCCAGATCGCGGGTGACAACAACAGCACCATTGTTTTTCCCTTGCCGATCGACATTGTCGAGGCCTTCAGAGGTCGACCGGTTTCACCGGACTCCCGCTGAAGCGCGGGGAGATGTTGGGTTGCGCTTCGCTAACCCAATCTACGGTGGGCTGGCGTTTCGGTGCGCTGCGCCTGGCGCTGACCGGAAGCTGCGCTATTTGAACCTTGCGCAGTGGGACAATAATCACAAATCGGCCGGACAGGGTCGCCGGGCTCAACCGTAACCAGCTGCTATACTCAATCCAGCTTTGCCCCTGGAGGCTTCTGTGTGGGCCGGGCAAAGCCTTTGAGTAACCCACAACAACACTAACGAGCAATGCCACGGAAATCCAAATCAGCCGCACTCGCGGTGTCACATTGGGCAACTGCATCCACTCTCGGTTTCGACGTTGTTCTCAAGCGATCGCCTCGCCGGCGAACCCTTGAGATCAGTGTGCGGCATGGCGAGGTTCATCTGCTGCTGCCCAGCTTTGTATCCAACGACGAGGGGATGGACTTTCTGGAGCGTAAGCGTGCCTGGGTCCACCGGATTCTGGAAAAGCACCGGCTGCGCGCAAGAGAGATCGTGCCGAAGCGCTACGTCGACGGTGAAATGTTCGACTTCCTCGGGCAGCGCTGCCGCCTGCAGATCTGTCGGGGCAAGAAGAACCACGTGGAACGGGTGGGTGAAACCCTGCTCGTGGGCCTCGCAGGTGAGGACAGGCACCCCGAAACCGTACGCAAGGCTGTCTGGCAATGGTATCGGAGTCAGGCCAAGCGAATCCTGACCGAGAAAACTGACTACTATGTTGGGCGCCTCGGCGGCACCTACGCGGGGGTTCGTCTGCGTCTGACCAAAACCAAGTGGGGCCACTGCACGGCGGAAGGAATCATCCAGTACAACTGGCAGATCATGGCCGCGCCTGAACCGGTTGTTGATTACCTCGTGGCCCATGAAGTGAGTCACCTGGTCCATCTGAATCACAGCCCCGCGTTCTGGGAGTTGGTGGGCCGCCTTCATCCGGGGTACGAAAAGCAACTGAACTGGTTGCGGCGCAAGGGCCATACCATTACGTTCTGATACTCAAAGCTGGACTTGGAGAGCGCGGCTGGCCGGCCGATGCTTCGTATTGCCAGCAGCGACCAACAGCTCTTTCATGGGGCAGCAACCGCTTGCCCGCACTTCATAAGACTCAATCCACAGCCTGGCAGGCCGAACATCCACGTTCGGCCCGCCAGGCTGTGGCAGCATCACAGTGATTTGATCAGGGCGCTTCCCTGACCCAGATCGCATTCATAACGCTGCCGCCATCGGCCAGTTGGGCATTCACTTTCTTGAAGCTGCTTCCGTCGAGGTTCGCAGTGAACAATTCGACCGAGTCGTTGGTGCGCTGATCGGCCGTGTACAGCATTTGACTGCTGTCCGCGGACCACTGGAGGCCCGTAACGTCCCCACCGGATACCAGGTTTCCGCTGACCTTTACCGCTGCTTCCGAACCATCACTCGGGACAACAAACAGCTCGAAGATGCCGTCCTGGGATTGATCGGCCCGGTAGGCAACCCACCCGCTGTCGGGAGAGACCTGCCACGCGTCGGCCGCGGGAATGCTGCCACCGCTGACAAACTCGCCACTGAGCTTTTCCAGGCTGCTACCATCCGCGGCTGCACTGAACAATTCGAAGCTGCCCGCGTTCTCCTGTTCGGCGCTATAAAAGACCCGCGAACTATCCGGAGCCCACTTGACTGACTGGAAGCTTCCGCCGGACACCAGCGGGAGATTCAGGGCCACCCGATTCTCTCCGTCCAGGCTGACGCTATAAAGGTTGAACTCGCCGAGCGCCTGCTCATCCGCCACGTAACTGACGCGGCTGCCGTTCGGCGCCCACTGCCATTGTGAAACGGTGCCGTTGGTGGGCAAGCTTCCGTTCAGTTTGTGAATGCTGGAGCCGTCGAGGGCCGCGCTGTAGATCTCGAAAACCTGGTTGGTGTCCTGGTCCGCCTGGTAGATGACGTGAGTCCCGCGAGGGCTGATCAGCCAATTGCCTTCCACGACGTCTCCGAGATTCCCAAGAGATCCGTTCAGCTTGATCACTTTGGATCCGTCGGGCTTTGCGCTGTAGAGTTCGTAGACATTACTGGTGTCCTGATTGGCCAGGTACACCACGTGTGATGCGTCCGGAGCCCATTGCCACTCCGCAACGCTCCCCTCGCTCACCAGCGCACCATTGATCCGCACACGGTCGCTGCCGTCCGGACGCACGCTGAAGATTTCTACGACCCCGTCGCTGTTCTGGTCAGCTTCGTAGACAAGGCGTGAACCATCCGGAGCCCAGGCAATTTTGCCCACGTCACCGTTCGCCGGCAGGGTCCCGTTCAGTTTTACTCGGGTCGTACCATCCAGGCTCACACTGTAGACTTCGTCCCGACCGTCCATGTCCTGGTCCGCAACGTATGCCACAAACTTGTTGTCTGGCGATGCGGCGAAGAAAGAGACATTGCCGCCTTCGATCAAATCACCATTCAGCCGAACTCGCTCGGACCCGTCACGCTTGACGCTGTAAAGTTGGATCTGCCCGCTATCGTCCTGGCTGCCGGAATAAAGCACCCGGCTCAAGTCCGCGGTCCAGCCAATACCGGTCAGAACACCAGAGCATTCAATCAGATCTCGGTTGATCTTCCGCACCGATTCCGTGCCGGGGTCGAAGCTGTAGATTTCGTACTGTCCCTGCACATCCTGGTCGGCAACATACAGCGCGAAGCCGGGATTCACGGGTTCCGGAGCATCCTCTTCGTCGGGCTCTGAAGGTTCACCCCCGACGGGATCCTCGGGAGTTTCATCGGGGGGCGGTTCCGGCGTGGGAGCGGGTTCCGCGGGAGGGTAGGGCTTGCCAGAGTCCGCTTCGCCCCCGTCGCCGCTTCCGGAACTTCCACCTCCGCAGGCGCTGAGGGTGACCGCAGCGGAAGTAAGACACACAAGAAATAATTTTTTACTGGAGAAAAGATCGTTCAGAGATCGAGACATTACAACTACACCCAAGAAGTACCGCAGGGAAAATTGGCGTTTGGTTCTTCATTGAGTGTATCAGTGGAAAATTTACGCGCCGTTTATTTGTGTGTAAGCGATCACAGTCCCTCGATTAATTTGCAAGTTTTACAATGGGCGACTGCTGAGCTCTTTTTCGTCGGAATTAGTGGGAGTTTGCTGTGTGAACGAGTGAGCCGAAGGAGTGAGATGAAGACCGGCCACGAGTCAGGGCGGGGGTAATGACAGCCGGGTCCCGGCAGGGTGACCGAGAGAAGGATTGCCCGCCGACCAGGCGTCCTTCGAGGAGGAAAAAACAGGGAGAGGGAGCAGGTCCTCCGGGGAAAAATGGTAGCAAGGGCGAGACTTGAACTCGCGACCCCAGCATTATGAATGCTGTGCTCTAACCAGCTGAGCTACCTTGCCACATTGAACAGCCCGTTCTGAAAACCGGGCTCTCGCCGCTGACGGAGGGTCATGGCGAGAGGGCCGGTATTCTGATCAGTCGGCATTTCTTTGTCAAGACTCTGGAAATTGACCGCCCTCCAGCCGACCAGGCCAGCTCCGACGGCTCAGACGTTGAAGCGGAAGTGGATGACATCGCCGTCCTGGACGATGTAGTCCTTGCCTTCCAGCCGCCATTTGCCGGCTTCTTTAGCGCCAGCCTCACCGTTGCAGGCTATAAAGTCCTCATAGGCGACCACTTCGGCCCGGATAAAGCCCTTCTCGAAATCCGTGTGGATCTTGCCGGCGGCCTTGGGCGCGGAGGCACCCACCGGGATCGTCCAGGCGCGAACTTCCTTGACCCCGGCGGTGAAGTAGGTCTGCAGGCCCAGCAGCTCATAGCCGGCTCGGATGACCCGGTCCAGCCCTGCTTCTTCCATTCCGAGCTCGGCCAGAAATTCGGCCTTCTCGTCTTCTTCCAACTCGGCGATCTCCGCCTCGAGTTTGTTGCAGATGGGCACCACCACCGCGCCCTCGGCGTCCGCGATGCGGCGCACGGTGTCCAGGTGGGGATTGTTCTCGAACCCGCCCTCGTCCACGTTGGCGATGTACATGGTGGGCTTGAGGGTCAGCAGGGACAGCTCCCGGAGCTGTGCACGTTCAGCGTCGTCGAGGCCGAATGAGCGCAGGGGCCTGGCTTCATTCAGGTGGGGCAGAATCTTTTCAAGCAGCGCCTTCATGGCGATCGCGTGTTTGTCCTGCCCCTTGGCTGCGCGGGTAAAGCGCTGCAGGGCCTTCTCGACCGTGTCCAGGTCCGCGAGGGCCAGTTCGGTGTTGATCACCTCGATGTCCCCCTCGGGATTGATCTTGCCCTCCACGTGAATAACGTTCTCGTCTTCAAAGCAGCGAACCACATGGGCGATGGCATCGGTTTCCCGGATGTTGGCGAGAAATTGGTTGCCGAGACCCTCACCCTTGGACGCCCCGGCCACCAGGCCCGCAATGTCCACGAATTCCATCGTGGTGGGGATCACCTTCTCGGGCTTGACGATTTCCGCGAGTTTTTTCTGGCGCGGATCCGGCACCGGGACGATCCCGGTGTTCGGCTCGATGGTGCAGAAAGGGAAGTTCTCTGCGTCGATGCCCGCTTCGGTGAGCGCATTGAAAAGCGTGGACTTACCCACGTTGGGCAGGCCGACAATGCCGCAATTGAAACCCATAAATCTGATCTCTTGTGTGAACCCCGCTGGAAAAGAACAGGGAGTGGATCGCTCCTGTATTTATCCGGCGGGAGCTGTGTGTAGGTCGCGCATGGCCTTCTCCCAGTCGCCGGCGATTGCGGTTGGGAGTACCTCAATCGCGCGCTCGATGCTGTCCTGGGTCAGCTGGTACTCGTCGGCGGGCGCCTTGCGCAGTACGTAAGCGGCCACCTGGGAAGCCGAGCCCGGATGACCGACGCCTATTCTCAGACGTTTGAAGCCGTTATTGTTTCCGAGGGCACGAATGATGTCCTTCAGGCCGTTATTGCCGCCGGCACCACCTCCTTTCTTGAAGCGGACAGTACCCGGCGGCAGGTCGATCTCATCGTGAACCACCAGGACCTCTTCCGGGGGAATCTTGAAGAAATTGACCATGGGCGCCACGGCCTGGCCGCTGCGGTTCATATAAGTGGTGGGGATCAGCAAACGGAGGTCCTCGCCCGCCACCTTAAGACGGCCGGTGAGCCCGGAGAACTTGTTTTCTGGAGCAAGGGTGAGCCGATGCCGGCGCGCGAACTCTTCGACGAGAATGGCCCCGGCATTGTGGCGAGTGTCCTGGTACTCGGGGCCTGGGTTGCCCAGGCCCACCATGAGTTTAATGCTCAATGGATCCACTCAGCTAGATTGAGGGAAAACACTTGAGGAAGCAGCAGACGGCCTATTCGCCCTCTGCAGCTTCTTCCTCACCGCCTTCCTCGGTACCGCCGGATTTCGGCTTGTTGACGGTCACTACCGGAAGGTCGTGGTCCGCGCCGTGGGAAAGGTCCACAGACTCAACGCCCTTGGGCAGTTTGAGGTCGGAGATATGCACGATCTGACCGGCCTGAACCTCGGCCATATCCACTTCGATGAACTCGGGGAGGTCGCCAGGCAGGCAGGAGACGTCCAGTTCGGTCATGCTGTGGGCAATGGTGCCGCCCTGCATTTTCACGCCTGCGCAGATGTCCTCATTGAGGAAGTGCAGCGGAACCTTGGTCTGCAGTTTCTTGGTGCTGGAAACGCGCATGAAGTCAGCGTGCAGGATCTGATTCTTGGCCGGGTGGCGCTGCAGGTCCTTCAGGATCACGTCTTGACTGTTGCTGCCCTGCTTGATGGAGATGATATGCGAGTAGAACGCTTCGTTCTCAAGCTGCTTCACCAGATCCTTGTGGGGAATCGTGATGTTCTCCGGCTCTTTTTCACCACCGTAGATAATCGCCGGTACTTTTCCGCCCTCGCGACGCAGGCGGCGGCTCGCACCTTTCCCCACGTCGGCTCGGGCTTCGGCATTCAATGTGAAGTCTTCTGTAGACATTTGCCTTATCCTCATAAAATAAATCCATAGCAGCCTGCGACCGACTGGCTATGGACTTTGGTCAGCCCCCGGAGACGCCCGGGGGAATGAATGAGCTCAATTGAACATTGCGCTCAGTGATTCTTCATTGCTGATGCGGCGCATGGCCTCAGCCAGCATCGTACTCAGCGTCAGCACGCGAATGCGTTGGCAGGCTTCGCCAGCGGCGCTCAGCGGAATCGAGTCAGTCACGACCAACTCGTCCAGTTGGGACCCATTGATGTTGTCGATCGCCTTGCCGGACAGCACCGGGTGGGTACAGTAGGCGATAACAGCACTGGCGCCCCGGTGTTTCAGCGCAGCGGCCGCGTTGCACAGTGTCCCGGCGGTATCCACCATGTCGTCGACCAGCAGACAGGTGCGGCCTTCCACCTCGCCGATCAGATTCATGACCTCGGAGGCATTGGCGGTGGGGCGGCGTTTGTCGATGATCGCCAGATCAATGTCCAGTTGCTTGGCCACCGCGCGGGCGCGAACCACGCCGCCGATATCCGGGGATACCACGATGGGCGCTTCCGGATTCTGACGCTCGATGTCTGAAAGCAGTACGGGTGAACCGTAGACGTTGTCCACGGGCACATCGAAAAAGCCCTGTATCTGTTCCGCGTGCAGATCGACAGTCAGCACCCGGTCGATACCGACACTGACCATCATGTCCGCCACCACCTTGGCGCTGATAGGCACTCGCGCGGAGCGCACGCGACGATCCTGGCGTGCGTACCCGAAGTAGGGGACAACGGCAGTGATACGGCCCGCGGATGCGCGGCGCAGAGCGTCCACCATCACAATCAGTTCCATGATGTTGTCGTTGGTGGGCGCGCAGGTGGGTTGCAGAACAAAAACGTCCCGACCGCGAACGTTTTCGTTCAGCTCGATATTGATCTCGCCGTCGGAGAATTTGCTGACGGTGGCATCACCCATGGGTATGCCAAGTTTCGACACGACCCTCTCCGCCAACTTGGGATTAGCGTTGCCGGTAAAGACCATTAAGTCTGCCATGTCGAGGACCTTGCTTCGGGACTGCTTTTCTTGATGTGTCGGCATCTTAAGGTGTTGCCGATGAGGGAATATGGCTGGGGTGGGAGGATAGATTCGCGCCGTCCTGGCGCTCACCCCTTCGGGGCAGCTTCACTTTGTTACGCTGTCCCAATTTGCTCCTGCAAATTGGTCGAACCTCTAACGGTTCGAACCCTCCCACGGTCAGCAGTGTTGGTTTTAGCCAACAAGCCAGAGAATTCTATGTTCTGTGGCTTTAAATATATGGCTGGGGTGGGAGGATAGATTCGCGCCGTCCTGGCGCTCACCCCTTCGGGGCAGCTTCACTTCGTTACGCTGTCCCAATTTGCTCCTGCAAATTGGTCGAACCTCTGACGGTTCGAACCCTCCCACGGCCAGCAGTGTTGGTTTTAGCCAACAAGCCAGAGAATTCTACATCCTGTGGCTCTAGTAATATGGCTGGGGTGGGAGGATTCGAACCTCCGCGTGACGGGATCAAAACCCGCTGCCTTACCGCTTGGCTACACCCCAACAGGTTATTGCTATCGCAATTCGCCAGGCTTTTCTATGCAGAAAAGCTATTTGTCTTTCTCGTGCGTAAAAGTTCCGGAGTATCTTCACCCTCCGTGGGAGGATTACTCGGCCCGTCCTGGGCCTCGCCCTTCGGGTTCGCTGGCGCTCATGCAAAATCGTTCCGGACGATTTTGTCGAACCTCCGCGTGACGGGATCAAAACCCGCTGCCTTACCGCTTGGCTACACCCCAACAGGTCAACTTTTATCGCGGAAGCAGTGCGTGTACGGGACTCTGGTTTACCCCCCGGGCCACAAAGCCGTGCCAGGGGCTGTCCGCAAGTACTGCTCGTGCGCTCGGTTCGGAATCGAAGGAGGCGAAAACGCTGGCGCCTGTTCCTGTCATCCGGACGGTTCCCGATGTGCGCGACTTCAGCCATTGGATGGCTTCGGACACCGGCGGAAAGAGCCTTTCCACCAGGGCCTGGCAGTCGTTCCGGGTACCCTGCTCCGAGAAGGCCGCTACTGTAATGGCGGCGCTGTCTCTTGTCAATTCTGGGTGACCAAAAACGAGAGCCGTGGAAACGCTGCACGCCGGTGTCAGCACCAGGTACCAAAGGTCCGGCATATCAATGGCTTGCAGCTTCTCGCCGACTCCTTCGGCCCAGGCGGTTCGGCCCTGCACGAACACGGGCACGTCCGCGCCCAATTGGCGGCCGAGTGCCGCCAGTTCGGCAAGAGCAAGACCCGTGCCCCAAAGTGCGTCCAGGGCGAGCAGGGTAGTGGCGGCGTCGGAACTGCCGCCTCCGATACCGCCGCCCATGGGAAGCTTCTTTTCCAGTTCGATGTGGGCCCCCCGGCGACATCCGGTTTCCGCCTGCAGGAGCCGAGCGGCGCGCAAAATCAGATTTTCGGAATCGGGAAGGCCCGCCGGCGCTCCGCTCAGGGTGAGGTGTCCGTCCGTTGGTTCAAAGTTGAGTTGGTCGCCGTAGTCGAGGAGCTGAAAAAGGGTTTGCAACTCGTGATAGCCGTCTGCCCGGCGACCGAGGATGTGCAGAAACAGGTTGAGTTTGGCTGGGGCGGGAAGGCTGAGAGGGCGCACTAGGGCAGCTCCCAACCGCTGATCAGCAAAGTGAGACGCAGATCGTCGCGCTCGGCCAGAATCTTCCCCGGCAAATTCCACGGGCCCACTGCCTGATAGTTGCTGTAGCGAAGGGTCCAGCCGGATTGCTCGAGAATGCTGAGCATCCCTTCAGCGGTAAAGTCCGAGCGCTCCGGGCGCGGCCCGGGGGCGGGCAGGCCCCGGACCCAGTATCGCAATTCGCTGATGGGAATCTGGCGCCCGAGCTGGGTGTAGACCAGGTCCTCGGGGCTGGCGGCAAACACCGGGTCCTCGCCCGCTTGCTCCAGGCGGACTCCATTGCGGTCGCCGCGGATCCAGGTGGCGCCCATTCCCAGGCTGCCACTCAGCCGGATGTCATATTGCCGGGCCCGGTTGTTCCACAGCACCCGAACGGTGTCGGATTCGCCCGGCACGCGCATGTTCATCTTGCCCGAGAGTTTCCAGTGGTCAATGGCAGCGAGGCGGCTCTGGTAGCGCTCGAAGTTGTCCACCGGGCTGAGTGGTTGCTGGGCACAACCGGCCAGGAGCAGAACGGCCAGGAATAAAGGCGCAACGCCCCGGCGAAGCATCAGATTTCCGCTTCCAGACGGCGCATGGCTTTGCGGATGAGCTCGCTGTCGGGGTTGAGTTCGAGGCCCCTGGCCCAGGTGGCCCGCGCCTCTTCCCGTTCGCCCACGACCCACAGCACCTCGCCCAGGTGGGCCGCCACTTCGTGATCCGGGAACACCTTCATAGCCTCCCGCAGCCGCAGCAGGGCTTCATCGTAGTTCCCCAGCCGATACTGAACCCAGCCCATGCTGTCGATGATGGCGGGGTCGTCCGGTTCGATGCTGAGAGCCTGCCTGACCAGCTTGTAGGCTTCTTCATAGCGATTGGTCCGGTCGGCCAGGGTGTAGCCCAGGGCATTCAACGCGGCGGCATTGTTCGGCTGATACTTCAGCACGGTTCGCAGGTCCTGCTCCATCAGATCGATCTGATTGCGTTCCACATTGATCATGGCGCGCGAGTAGAGCAGTTCCGTACTGGCTGGATGCAACGCGAGCGCCTCGGTCAGCAGAGCCTCCGCCTGGTCCAGGTGCCCGTGTCGGGCCAGAGCCTGAGCTTCGAGGAGATAGAATTGTTGGTTCTCCCCGGAGAGCCGGCGGCGCAGTTCGCGCATTTGTTGTTCCGCCGCGTCGAGATCGCCACGGCCGATCAGGATATCCAGTGTGTGATTAACGGCGG
Source organism: Gilvimarinus sp. F26214L (assembly GCF_054401055.1). Classification (NCBI taxonomy): domain Bacteria; kingdom Pseudomonadati; phylum Pseudomonadota; class Gammaproteobacteria; order Cellvibrionales; family Cellvibrionaceae; genus Gilvimarinus; species Gilvimarinus sp. F26214L. The sequence continues at coordinate 240,840 of NZ_JBTIYG010000006.1, forward strand.
GGAGGAATTCCGGCCCCTGTTGCACCGAGCGGAAATGCCGAACTGCCGCGTCCAGGTTGCCGGCCTTCGCTTCCATCTGACCCAGGTGATAGTGGGCGGAGTCGGTCTGCTCACCCATGGTGATCAGCTTCATGAATGAATCACGAGCCAGATCCCCGTTGCCCAGTTCATTGGCTACGAGCGCGAGCGAGAGGATCAGTTCAGGGTCGTCGGGAGACTGCTGGACCAGGATTTCAAACTGTTCCTGGGCTTCCTGCAGGTCGATCCCCGCCAGCATGCGCGCGTACTGAAGGCGCAGGCGGCGGTTGTCCGGTTCCCGCTCCAGTAGGGTCAGCAGTTTGGTCAGGGCTTCCTGCGGGCGCTTCAATTGATAAAGCAGCTGGGCCTCAAGCACCGCGGCCGCTACATCGCCTTCCTCACTGTCCAGCGCACCGCGAACCTGGTCGAGGGCCTCTTCCAGCTCGCCCTCCTGCTGCAGGAGCAGGGCCCGACCAACCCGCAACTGCTGCTCCTGTGGATGGCTGTCCAGCAGGCGGTCGAAGTCGGCCATCAGGGATTCGCGCTGGGTGTCGGTCGCTTGTGCGGCGCGCGCGGCGATACTGTGGAAAATCGGTGTGCTGCCGAGGTCGAGCAGCTTCTCCGAATGCTCGAACGCATCCAGCAGCTGACCGTCCTGGGCCAGTTCCACAGCCGCGATGTACAGGGCTTCGGGATTGTCGGGCTCCAGTTCCACCCACAGCTGCGCCGTGCTCAGGGCCGCCTGGTGGGCGTTCAGGTAGCGCGCAATCCGCGCGGCCCGCGCGGTGACGGCAGGGTCGCGGGTGCGGTGGGCCTCCTGGATATAATTGCCCAGTTCAATGTCATAACGTCCGCGACTGCCGGCAATCTCGGCCACCAGAAGGGAATAAAAAGTTTCAATAGGAAACTCTCTGGCGGGCGGGCTGAACGTTTCCGCCGGGGAGTCTTCCCCGCCCTCCGAAACGACCACTTCCGTATCGGCTTCCTCGGGGGCGGCAGGCTCCGGCTGGGTCTCGGCCTGCTGAATGTTGGCACAGCCCCAAAGCAGGCTGGTGCCCAGTGCGATAACGGCAAGTTTGATTTGGTTCATGAATACCTGTTGTGTACAAGGGCGATGGTGCAGGTTGTTGTTGCGGATCGCTCCGTGCGCGGATGGCCCGATTTCGGAGGAACCCTGCTGTTTCTGCATGCTGCCCATTATGCGCAAGGGCTCTGACGGCCACAAGCCACGTGGAGCCCGCCTTTCCGAAGCCGCCGGCTTCAGTAAGAGCAACCATCAGCCGGAGTGTTCACTCGCGGCAGGGGGCCTGAATTGTCTATGATTGTAGCAGCTGATGTGAGGACCGGCCGGAATCGGTATAATGCCGACGACCTGTCGTCACCCAATTCATTCTTCGGGCCTGCCCGGCATCGCCCGCCAGTGAGATCTATGATACCGAGCCTGACTGACTCGCTCTCCTTGGTTGTAGTGCCGCGCCTGATCCGTACCCCTGCGCGCTAGCGACGCCTCCGTCTATGGCTCTTTTTACGTTTGGCATCAACCACGCCACCGCACCTCTCGAGATTCGCGAGAAGGTGGCGTTCGGCCCCGATATCATCTCGGATGCGCTGAACGACGCCAGGAGCGCCCTGCGCACGGATGAGGTTGCCATTTTATCGACCTGCAACCGCACCGAGATCTACGTGAGTCCGGCGGCACCGGTGGAGCCGCTGCTGCACTGGCTGGCCAGCTACCACCAACTGCCCCCGACGGACCTGGAAAAGTGCCACTACGCCTACCGGGGCGAGGATGCGATCCGCCACATGATGCGGGTGGCCTGTGGTCTGGACTCTCTCATTCTTGGCGAGCCCCAGATTCTGGGGCAGATGAAGTCCGCCTACGCCGTAGCCCGGGACGCAGGAACGGTCGGCAGCCGGCTGCACAACACCTTCCAGCAGGTCTTTGCGATTGCCAAGCGGGTGCGCACCGAGACCGCCATTGGGGAGAACCCGGTTTCCGTCGCCTTCGCGGCAGTTTCACTCGCCCAGCAGATCTTTTCCGATCTGCGGGAAGACACTGCGCTGCTGATCGGCGCGGGAGAAACCATCGAACTGGTGGCGCGTCACCTGCGCCATCAGGGGGTGACCCGGCTGATAGTGGCCAACCGGACACTGGGCCGTGCCCGGGAGGTGGCCGGCCATTTCGATGCCCAGGCCATCCTCCTGTCGGACATTCCCGAGCATCTGCACCGGGCCGATATCGTGATTTCCTCTACGGCCAGTCCCCTGCCGCTGCTCGGCAAGGGCACGGTGGAATCAGCGCTGAAGCGCCGCAAGCACAAGCCCATGTTTATGGTGGACATTGCCGTACCGCGCGATATTGAGCCCCAGGTCGGCGACCTGGACGACGTCTACCTTTATACAGTGGATGACTTGCGCCAGGTGATCGACCAGGGCCGGCGCTCCCGGCAGGCGGCCGCGGAGAAAGCGGGGGTCATTGTCGACGAGGGAGTGAGTTATTTCCAAAGTGAACTTCGGGCTCTCGAATCCGTGAATACCATCAAAGCCTACCGGCAAAAAGCCCACCGCCTGGCCGAAGCGGAGCTGCACAAGGCGCAGCGTGCGATCGCCCGCGGCGAGGATGTTCAAAAGGTGCTCCAGCAACTGAGCCGGGGACTGGTCAACAAGCTGACCCACACCCCCACCACCAAGCTCAAAGAGGCGGGCGCGGCCGGGCGCAAAGAGATCATTACCCTGACCCGGGAATTGTTCGACATCAACGAACTCGATACGAGTGACAATCACGAATGAAAGCATCCCTCCTGGATAAACTGGATCATCTGCACGACCGTTACAGCGAAGTCAGCGCACTACTGAGTGACCCGGAAATTATCGGCAACCAGAACAAGTTCCGCGACCTGTCCAAGGAGTACGCTGAACTTGAACCGGTTGTGAAGACCTATGAGCAATACCGGTCGGTACTGGGTGATATTGAAGAGGCGCAGGCACTGCTGAAGGATGGCGATGCGGAGATGCGGTCCATGGCGGAGGAGGAGCTGGCGTCCTGCACGGGCCGCCGCGAACCTCTGGAAGAAGAATTGCAGCGTCTCCTGTTGCCGCGCGACCCCAACGATGAAAAAAACGTCTTCCTTGAGATCCGTGCCGGAACCGGTGGGGACGAGGCAGCCATATTTGCGGGCGATCTTTTTCGCATGTACAGCAAGTATGCGGAAAAGCGCGGCTGGCGCATCGAGATATTGAGCGAGAACCCCGGTGAGCATGGGGGTTACAAGGAAATCATTTCCCGCATCGAAGGCAAGGGCGTGTACTCGCAACTGAAATTCGAATCGGGCGCGCACCGGGTGCAGCGGGTGCCGGAAACGGAGAGCCAGGGTCGCATCCATACTTCGGCCTGTACGGTCGCCATTTTGCCGGAAGCGGACGACGCGGAAGACATTGATATCAGCAAGGCGGACCTGCGCATTGACACCTTCCGGGCCAGCGGCGCCGGTGGGCAGCATGTGAACAAGACCGACTCCGCTATCCGCCTGACCCATATTCCTACCGGCATCGTGGTCGAATGCCAGGACGAACGCTCACAACACAAGAACCGGGCGCGCGCGATGTCGTTGCTGGCCGCCAAGTTGCAGAGCATGCAGGAGGAGAAGGCCGCGAAGGAATTCTCCGACGAACGCCGAAGCCTGGTGGGCAGCGGTGATCGCTCGGAGCGTATTCGCACTTACAATTTCCCCCAGGGCCGCGTGACGGATCACCGCATCAATCTCACCCTTTACAAACTGGATGAGGTCATGGAAGGGGAGTTGGACGAAGTGGTCCAACCGCTGGTTCACGAGCATCAGACCGATCAGCTCGCATCGCTCGCCGAGGCCGGATAATCACCATGGCCACCGTCGCGGAATGTTTGCGCCGGTCGACGGAACTGCAAGCCGTGAGCGATTCCGCCCGGCTCGACCTGGAACTCCTGCTGGCCCGCGCCCTGGGGAAACCCCGCAGTTATCTGTACACCTGGCCTGAAGCCGAAATCGACGGAAACCAACACCGGACATTCAGCGCACTGCTGAACGCCCGCAAGGAAGGGCGTCCCATGGCCCATCTGCTTGGGGAGAAGGAATTCTGGTCGCTCGCCCTGAAGGTTGACGAATCCACGTTGATCCCTCGCCCGGAAACGGAACTGCTGGTGGAATGCGCGCTGGAGCATTGCACGTCGAGCCCCTGTTCCGTTCTTGACCTGGGCACCGGCACGGGAGCCGTGGCTCTGGCTCTGGCCAGCGAACGGCCCGACTGGACCGTAGTGGCGGCGGACAAGAGCGGCAAGGCGGTTCAACTGGCCATTGAAAACTGCCGTTCGTTGAACCTCCACAATGTGCAGGTGCTGCGCAGTGACTGGTTCCACAATCTCACCGGCCAGAGCTTCGATATGATCGTGTCCAACCCGCCCTACATCGACGCAGCGGACTCTCATCTTCAGGCCGGGGACCTCCGTTTCGAGCCGCGTTCGGCGCTGGTTGCGAAGGATGGCGGACTGGCGGACATCCGGCTGATCGCCAACCAGGCGCGACAGCACCTGCGGCCAGAGGGCTGGCTGCTGGTGGAGCACGGTTACGATCAGGCGCGAAAGGTGCGCGATATTTTCCTGGCGGCGCATTACGGCAAAGTCGAAACCCGCCAGGACCTTGGAGGGCGAGATCGAGTCACCCTGGGACAATTCGGGAAGGGAGAGTAATGAAAGACGAAGAGCTACTTCGTTACAGCCGGCAGATTCTGCTGCCGGAGCTGGATGTGGACGGCCAGGAAAAACTGCTGCAGTCCCGCGTATTGATCGTGGGCATGGGCGGCCTGGGCAGCCCGGTTGCCATGTACCTGGCCGCGGCGGGAGTGGGGACTCTGAGTATCGCGGATTTTGACTCCGTCGAACTGAGCAACTTGCAGCGCCAGATCATCCACAACACCGCTAGCCTGGGCATCAGCAAGGTCGACTCGGCGACTAAAACACTTGCGGCGCTGAACCCGGATACCCGTGTGCTTCCTATCGAGGGCCGACTGAACGAAGCCAATCTGGACGCTGTGGTACAAACGGTCGATCTGGTGCTCGATTGCACGGACAATTTCTCCATCCGTTTCGCCCTCAATCGGGCCTGCGTCAACAACAGGGTACCCCTGGTGTCCGGGGCTGCGATTCGTCTGGAAGGGCAGGTCTCCGTATTCGATTCCCGCCGGGAGGACTCGCCTTGCTACAGTTGCCTCTATAGCCATGTGGACGACGAACAGCTCAGTTGTTCCCAGGCGGGTGTGCTCGCGCCCCTGGTCGGCATCATCGGCAGCATGCAGGCAACGGAAGCCATCAAGATACTGGCCGGCTTTGGCGAGCCTCTGGTCGGCCGGTTACAGGTGCTCGATGCAAAGACCATGAGCTGGCGGGAGCTGAGGTTGTCCAAAGATCCCGCGTGTGAGGTGTGCGGGGGCGGTGTGCCTCATCCCGCAACAAAGTAAACCACCGTGGTAATCACAATCGCACCCAGCAGATTCAACACAAGCCCCTCCCGGGCCATCTCCCGAACCGTAAGGCGATTGGCGCTGAAGACGATCACGTTGGGTGGTGTCGCGACAGGGAGCATGAACGCGCAGCTGGCACTCAGGGCGGCGGGAACCATCAGTAGTTTTGGATCCATTCCGGCGCCGGTCGCGGCGGCGGCCAGCACGGGCATCAACATCGTTGACGTCGCTGTGTTGCTGGTCACTTCGGTGAGAAAGGTCACCGTTAGACACACCACCAGAATGAGAACAATCGGCGGCAGTGAGGACAGGCCCCCCAATGCCTGCCCAAGGGCATCGCTGATCCCCGTGGTGGTAAATGCTTCGGCAATGGCCAGCCCGCCGGCGAACAGGATGAAGATACCCCAGGGAATGCGGACCGCGTGCTCCCAGTCGAGCAACTTTTCGTTCTTGTGCTCATTCCCTCCCGCCGGAATCAGGAACAGCGCTACCACGGCAATGAACGCAACGGAGGCATCATTGGCCTTCTCCAGACCCAGCCAGCTTTGCCAGCCGCCAAACGGGTTGCCACGCGTGATCCAGGCCAGTGCCGTCAAACCAAAAACCACCAGTACACGCTTCTGCGAGGTAGTCCAGGCGCCCGGGTCGGGGATGTTTACGCCCCCGCCGCTGTCCAGGTTCCGGGTGAGCCACAATGCCGCGAGAGGGATCATGAGCACCACAGCGGGCAAGCCCCAGCCCATCCAGTCCAGCAAGGTCAGTGCCTCGCCGGTGTACTGCTGATACGCACTCATGAACACCAGGTTCGGCGGGCTACCGATGTGAGTGGCCATGCCGCCGATACTGGCTCCATAGGCGACCCCGAGCAGCAGCGGAATTCCCAGCCGGCGATCTTCCGCTTTTTCCAGCACCGCGAGCACGATTGGCAGCAGCATGAGAGCGGTCGCCGTGTTGGAGATCCACATGGACAGCAGGGCAGAGGCCAGCATGAAGCCAATGACCAGACGGCGGCTGCTGACTCCGCCGATCAAGCGGACCGTCCCCAAGGCCAATTGTTGGTGGGTGTTGGTTTTCTCGAGCGCCTTGGACAGAAGACTGCCGCCCACGAACAAAAGAATGAGCGGATTACCATAAGCGGATGCAACCTGCTGGCCGCTGAGTACGCCCAGCATTGGAAACGCTCCCAGAGGAATCAGGGAGGTCGCGGCCAGGGGAATGGGTTCGAAAATCCACCAGGCGGCCGTGAGAAATGCGATCCCCCCGGCGAAGCAGGCTTCCCGGCTCCAGCCGTAATTGGCCATGGTGACCCCAAGCACCAGGGCCAGAGTGGGGGCCCACCAGAGCGCGTGGTGTTTCGCGAGCGCGGCAAACTGGTGGAGCGTATGATTCAGCGGCAGGGTTTCGGCGGGCATGGGATTATTCTACTTATGTCAAAGCGGGAGCAAGCTATTTAAGCATCGACCTCGCCAGAGGTTCAACAGCTCCCATTGCGGTAGACCACGAAGGCAAAAAAAAGGGGGCTGCACAAGCAGCCCCCCGCATGAGGGAGAAAGAATTGCACTTACTCGAAGGAGTAGGTGCCTTCAATGTAGAGCATGCGACCGGTAGGATCCTGCAGACGGGTTTCGAGGCCGCCGAGGATCGGCAGACGCTGGGGCCGCTCATCCAGCAGGTTGTTCGCACCCAGGGCAAACTCGACACGTCCACCAGCCAGCTGGTCGAAATTGACCGCGTAGCGCAGGTCCACAATGGTCTGTGCATTGATCGTTTCGGGCACCGACGCTCCCAGGCCGGGGCCGTAGGCCGGACCGACCGACGAATCAAACTCCACTTCATCCTGATAGTTGAACGTCAGGCCCACATGATGGCGATCCAGCAGCCACCCAAAGCGGAGTTGGTGCTTCATTTCCGGCAGCGGCGGCGCGATGTCGGAATCGCCGTTTTGCTTGCCGGCCGCATCGGCCCGCGCGCCCCAGGCATCCTGGTACTCGTATTTCGCATAGGCCGTGGTGGACCAGTTTGTGCTCAGGTAGCCCCAGCGCCCCATGTCCATGCCGTGTCGAATGCGAAAATCGATTACGTCCACTTCCACGGCGGTGATGTTGTTGGGCTCACGGATTACCTGCAGGACATCGCCGGTGGCCGGGTCGCGGATGATCCCGGAATCTGCTTCGGGTGATGAATGCCAGCTTTGCAGGACGGCCAGTTGATCCGGGTCGGAAAGGTTCGACCAGTCGCCCTGGTTCAGGCCGTTTTCCTGAAGCATATTGGCGAAATCCATGTTGAGCGTATCTGTGCTGCTCAAACGGATAATGCGATCGGAATAGTCGATTTGCTGGTAATCCAGGCTGAACTCGAGGTTATCCGTCGCCTTCCAGGTGGCGCCGAGGTTGAAGATCTCGGATTCTTCCGGATCGAGATCCGGGTTACCGTTGGAGCAAGAAAGGGCGTTGGCCAAATCTCCACCGGTGACCGGATCGGTGCCGCTAAACAGTTCGCTGCACTGGGGGTTGTCGTCAATGGTGACTTCGCTGACCGTGGGGGCGAGGAAGCCCTCACCGACCGATGCGCGTAGCGACAAATTATCCAGCGGCTGGTAACGGAAGGAAACTTTCGGCACCGTGGCGGACATGCCCAGGTCCCGGAAGTCTTCATAGCGCATGGCCAGAGTCATCTCCAGTTCGTCAGCGATAGGAACCAGAAACTCGGTAAACAGCGAGCTGACAGCGGACTCGGTTACGCTCCTGCCGCTGACCCCGTTGTTTACTGCCGAGTTGTAGTCCTGGCTTGCGGGACCGCCGTCGGCTGCGGCGTTGGTGTAGATCTCACTCGCAGTCCGCGCCAGAGGGTTGCCCTGGATCATGTACTCTGTTTCCCGGAACTGAGCCCCAACTGCTACCTGCACAGCACCGGCGGGCAGTTCGAACAAATCGCCGGTAACAAAACCTTCCACGCTCCAGTACTCAGTTTCAGACGCTTCGTACTCATCAGAGTGATAGAGCCAGTTCACCAACGTTTGATCGTTGGCCGTACACCCCGCCCCTGTTCCGGTTTCGCATGGGACGTAGTCCGGCGAGTGGACGCTGGCACTGTAGAAGGGGTTGAACCATTGATCTCCGTCTGGCCCCCCTTCGCCCCGGAGAGCCATGCTCAAGCGGTCCAGATTGAGCCAGGTGTTCTTGATAGTGGTGGAGGAGTTGGCTCGCGTGGCCCACGCTTCGCCGGTCCAACCGGAGCCCATGTCGAACTCGGTGCCCAGGGCAAGCGAGGTAGTTACATAATTCCAGGGCGTGTTCAACGACCCGCGGTCGTCCATGAAACTTGGCTGAGTTGCTCCGTTCGCGGAAAACGGTCGCCAGTTGCGCGGCGTGACTGTGTAGGGGAAGGGGCTGTTTGGGTGAACCGGTGAAATGTTCAGCAAGTCGTTGCTTCCCCGTTCTGCGGTCGACGGCGTCGAAACCAGGACAGATGTTCGATCGTTGTAATTGAGAAAACCGCGAAGGGTCACCGAGTCGTTCAACTCGTAGGATGCGGTAAGATAAGTGACGAGATCTTCATACGGGCGCTTGTAATCCTGAAACTGGCCATACTCCATTGTGCAAGCCAGTGCGATCGGCAAGCCCGTGCCGAGATCGGTGGGGAGCCCGCCCGGGTAGCTTCCAGCCAGGCCGTCATCTTCCCGCCCCGCGTTCCCCGTGCCGCATCCGGGATCCACGCCGCCGAAGCCCCCTGTGGCTGCAACGGAATAGCTGCCGGGATTGCCGGAGATGCTGGTGTCATTATCCGCACGCAAATAATCGGGGCGGTCGGAACGGTGAAGAGCATCTTTTCGTTCCGAGTAATCGATTGCCGCAACAACATCAAGGCGATCAAAACTGCGTCCGAAGAGCAAGGATACTTTTGGCTCGTAGATGTCCCCCTCGCTGTCCTGGGTATAGAACCCGCGCACTTTTGCTCCGTCAAAGCGCTGAATCGGAATCAGGTTCACCACCCCTGCCACCGCATCAGTGCCGTACGTTGCTGCGCCGCCATCTAGAATGACTTCAACCCGATCCAGAGCGATGTCGGGAATGATGCCGGCTACTGCACCCGAATTAAGAACCCGTCGTCCGTCCATCAGGGTGAGAGTGCTGGACGTCCCCAGGCCCCGCAGGTTGAACCGTGCGGAGTTGGAATCCTGCTGACCGTCAGCGACACTCAACACGTTGGCCACGGTGTCTACGTTGGCAGTGTAGGTCAGGTCACGGATATACGGCCCGATACTGGTGTAACCGGATGTTTGAATATCTACCGCGTCGATGCTTTCGACCGGGGAGGCCATATCGAACTTGTCGCGTTTGATGAATGACCCGGTGACAACAATTTCTTCAACAGTCGGGTCCGCACCTTCGTTTTCCTGGGCGAGAATGGGATGACTCAAACTCGCAGTCGCGGCCAGGATGGCAAAGTAGAGTGGGCGCCTCTTCATGGTTCAACCTCTCGTTTTCTGGTTTTTTTTGGTTATGAGCTAACGAAAACGGTTGTCCAGGAGTAACGACGGATCGGATCAGAACCTATTCTGCCCGTGCAGCAACGCGCATGGGCAGTGTCCAACTTGGGATCGGCGGCAGTCGTTCTTCTGTTATCTATTTATTGATCAAGAGACAGATTGCGGGTGTATCACCAACGTTTGCAGCGGGGGAGCTTACGAGTTGATCTCGTTGCGGGGATTTGTGTCCAACACCGCGGCCCGGTGTGGCAGGTCCCTTGTTATAAAGTTATTTATCCCTGCTGCCATTCGCGTTGTGGTACACGAGCGGTATGGCAAAATACTAAACCCGTGGGTCACGAAAGGTCAACATAAAACTACGTTTTACCAACCAACCTTTACTTCTCGCCCAAAAAAAGGGCGGCCACTGGCCGCCCTTGACGCTTCTTAACCTCGTGCTATTAAAAGCGCTTCTGGAACCCGATCTCGAACATTCGGCCCAGCGGGTTACCGATGCGCGGATCGTAGCCCAGTTCCTGACGGGACTCCGGTGGTTCGCGATCCGTCAGGTTGAGGACTGAGGCGCTGAACGTGGCGTTCCAGGGCAGGTCCACGTTGTAGTGGATATCGGCTGAAATCCAGTCTTCGCCCTTGACCCCGTAATCGGAAACGTTGCCCCCGACGGTCAAGGCTGAGGTGTTCAGCGATCCGTTCGGCAGGAGGTAGCGCTCGTCATCCACGCCACTAATGTAATTCAATACAAAGCGTGTGTTGTGGATGTCCTTGGCGAAGTTGGTGCTCAGGTTGGTGCGCCACTTCGAGGAGGCGAAAGCAATGGTTTCATAGTTGAGGTAGCCAAGCCTGTCGTCCTCGGGTTGAAGAACGTAGCCGTCCAGCACTGTTTCCTCGTTGATATCCTCGACAACCCGGGTGCCCTTCCACTCGAAGCGCAGATCCCCGTCCATGAACGGAAAGCCATAGCTCACCTGGATGTCATAGCCCGCGGTACTCTGGCCCGGGCCGTTGCCCCGTTCGGTGCTGATGCTGGAAAATCCGGTGGCGTCGGTGACGCCCTGGGTACACCCGCCGTTGAACGTCACCCGATTGACCAAGGGGTGAGAGCAATCCGCAAGATTCGGATTACTTCCGTTGTCGATGCTGAATACGGCATCGGCGATATCGTTCGCGGAAGCGAGCAGGCTAATCTCGTCTTCCGTCTGGATGTCGAAATAATCCACGATAATGCGGAAGTCACTGTCATCCGTAAAACCGGCGGACTGCCAGATCACCCCGAGGCTGCCCACTTTGGCGGTTTCCGGCTCGATATCCGAGCGGGTCACCGTCTGCGCGCCCAGCCAGGCGCCGCCGGCCACCGTAAAGTTGTTAACGCCGTTGTCGATTTCTCCGGGAACGATGCCGATGCCGGGCGCCTGGTAGTTGGTGCCAAAGGCGCCGCGCAGGGCCAGGTTCTCAGTGGCCTGCCACTTGGCGGACACCTTGTACACCGTCGCGTCCAGACCGCCGGAAAACTCTTCGTAGCGGCCCGCAGCTGTGATGTTCAGGCTATCGAGTACGGGCAGGTTGAACTCCACGAATGCCGACTCCTGTTCCTGCTCCAACCGGTCCGGCGGATTGGTTCCGAAGAACTGAAACGGCCCGGGGCGGTCCGGCGTACAGCCGTTATAGTCGGGGTTGGGGCTGCCGTTAATTGTTGGCGGCTGGGGACTCTGACCCGATTCATTGGGCCAGACACAGGGCTGGCTGCCGTTGTAGAAGTCACTGAAGACCGTTTCCCGGGAATGAGTCTGCCGCCACTGCAGACCGGCACCCCAGGCGACGGCGCCGCCAGGTAGTTCCGCTCCCGGAACGACTCCATTGAGGACGAAATCAACTGTCAGGTTGTCGACCACCTCTTCGGCGGCCCGCTTGTCAAACAGCCAATGCACCAGTTCAGGCGAATTGGTGTAATCGGCGCCGCCATACGCGGGGTTGGAGAGGCCGAGCAGGGGCTGACCGGCAAAGTTCGAAGCGAAAGGGTTGTACCACATACAGCCATTCTGGCCCGCCGCTGCGGGGTTCTGGGTGCCGAAACGTGTGTCATCCAGGTCCGCTGCATTACAGTTGGGCCCCCCGAAACCATTCAGTGCTTCCTGCAGGCGGTGAGCGATAAGATCGGGACTGTCCGCATAGGCGGTTCCATGGTTGTACGTGATGCCGAAATCGTAGCCGATCCCGTTATCCCACTCGCCGTCCACGCCAGTGGACAGGTGCCAGTACTTGTTGTCGATGGTGCTGGCGACACTGGAGTTGTTTCCTTCAGCGAAATACGGATTGCCTCCGTGCGCAAAGGCCCGGTAAGTAAACGCTGTTACGCCTTGTACCGCCCCATACACCGGGACCTCCGGGGTATTGGGGTCGCCATCGTGGTCGGCGGTCGCGTCGACGAGACCGGTACGATTGGCAAATTCGTCGAAGTAGGGGTTGGTGCGGGGAACATAGAACTGCCCCGTGGCACCTTCATGGAGGGCGGTCCCCCGGATCACCGGCTGCGAGGGGGAACCCTCGACCGCCGGAGCATTGATGCGGGCAAAGCCCAGACGCAGGTGGAAATCCATTTTGTCCGAGACCGCGGAGGTCACTTGTCCGAACAACCGATAGGTATCCTGCTCCTCAACCAGGTTGTAGTAGGATGCGTAGTTGTAGCGACAGTCCAGTGCTCCAGGGGTCCCCCCGACCGCCGCACAGGACGCGGCGTCGAAGTCGTTGACCATGGCCAGCAAAGTGCCGAACTCGCCCGTGGGAGCAAAAACCCGTCCCTCCAGATCTGTACCCGCGAGCGGGTCGGTCAGGGTTGGGTTGGGTGTGGGCGGCAGTGAAGCGTGGGCAAACCAGGCGGAGAGGTTGGTCAGATGGGAAGTCGGTGCCGGATTCACCGCATAGGGTTGGCTGGAAACATCCCGGTCTAAGGTGTCCAACTCGGACCGATGCTCCCATTCAGCGGACCACATGATGTTCGTATCTCCGCTGCCAAAACCACCCAGCATGCTCAGGTTATATTCGCCGTCGGAGTCGCTAATGGCCTTGTACGAAGCGTCAAACTCGAATCCTTCATAGGATTCACGGGGAATAAAGTTGACGACACCCCCGGTGGCATCGGCACCGTAGGTTACCGCTGCACCGTCTTTGAGGACTTCGACGCGCTGCAGCGCCGCGTAAGGAATAATGGACGAGTTGGAGCCGCCTTCCGGAGTGGTGCTTTCGTGAACACGTCGGCCGTCAAACAAAACCAGGGTCTTGTCCGCACCGAGGCCCCGAAGGTTGTACTGCACGTTGCCGGTCAGTTCGGCACCGCCAAAATAATAGGCCTCACCGGAAGTCGGGCCTGAAGAGGTCAGGCTTTTTGCAAATTCCAGCGCGCTCGGCGAGCCCGAAAGCCGCATGTCCTCCATGGTATGCACCTCCACCGGAAGCGCTGCATCTTCCGGGGTGCCCCGGATCAATGACCCGGTTACCACGATTTCCTCAATTGCCTCGCCGCTGTCTTGTGCGAGCGCCGTTGCCGGTACTGCCAGGCTACAGCATAGAATCCCTCGATAGATTGGATTGAGCTTCATTGTTATACCTCTCGCTTGCTTGTTTTATCGTTATTAAGGGTTTTGCCATTTCGACTGATGCGAAATTTCGGCACTCGGCGCCATAGCGGGTACACCGAGCTAAACGGGAGAGGAGATGGTTTTCGGGCGGGATACGGGTGTGACGGGTCTGAACTACCGTGACTCGCGCAGGTGTATCAGTGCTCATACTAAGACTACCATCCGATCTCGTTATTTTTTTATCGTTGATAGCTGTCGTAGATACTGCGTGATTCTGCGATTGCAGCCTGGGTACTGCTTATCCTTTCTTTAAGATACTTGTGAATTATTGTTATTGGTTAATGTGACCAAACGTTCGAATTGGCTCGATCTTATACGGTTTCCAGAAAGAAGGTCAAGCGGGCGCCCGTAAACGAAGGGGTGGCTGATTGACGGTCATTGGGGGGGATGCGGGTGCAAATCGCGAAAGCGGGGGAAGCGGACCTTGGGGAAAGGGGAAAAAAAGCGGCCCGAAGGGCCGCTTGCAGTGGATCTGACCGGAGCTTCCGACAGCCTGCTAGAAGCGCTTCTGGAAGCCGATCTCAAAGGAGCGCATGAGCGGATTGCCGATGCGGGGATCGTAACCCAATTCCTGGCGCGACTCGGGCGGAGCTTCGTCAGTCAGGTTCTCAATGGATGCGCTGAGTGTGGCGTTCCAGGGAAGTTCTACCGTGTAGTGGAAGTCCCACACGACCCAGTCGTCCGCACTCATCCCGTAGTCGGAAGGTCCAAAAGCCTCGGTGGTACCCGGCTGGTAGCCCGAGGGCGTCATGAAGGCCAGGTCAAGGGATCCGTCATCGCTGTAGAAGCGCTCGTCATCCACGCCGCTGATGAAGCTCATGCCCAGTCGGAAGTTGTGGATGTCCTGCGCATAGTTCACATGCATGTTCGTCCGCAACTCGGAGGCAGAACTGGCGATGGTTGCGAAGTTCAGGTAGCCCAGCCGGTCCTCACCCGGGTCAAGAACATAGCCGTCCAGGGTTGTCTCGGTGAACTCGAACTTCTGCAGCTTGGTGGCAGTGAGATTGAAACTCAGGTCACCTTTGTAGAAGGGCATTCCGTAGTTCAGCTGCACGTCAAAACCTGCTGTGTGCTGACCCGGGCCGTTACCGTAGTCCCGGCGAACCGAGGCAAAGTCATTCGCGGTGGTCACACCCTGTACGCAGGAGCCGCCGTTGAACTGTACTCGTCCCGCAAGCGCGTGGTCACACTGGGCCAGGTTTGGGGCGGAGTCGTTGTCGATGTTGAACACCGCGGCGGCGATGTCGTTTGCCGACGCCAGAAAGCCCAGCTCGTCTTCGGTCTCGATGTTGAAGTAGTCGAGAATTACCCGGACGTCGTGGTCAGGACTGAAGCCCTGGCTTTGCCAGATGGCCCCGAAGCTCCAGACCGTGGCGGTTTCCGGCTCGATATCATCACGAGTGTAGGTCTGCACGCCGAGCCATTTGCCGCCGGCGACCCCGTAGCTGTTGGTCCCGTTGACCACTTCGCCGGGGATCACCTCGGCGGAGGGAGCCTGGTAGTTGGTGCCGTACGAGCCGCGCAGGGACAGGTTATCGGTCGCGGTCCACTGGCCCGAGACCTTGTAGACGGTCGCATCCAGGTCTCCGGTAAACCACTCGTGGCGGGCTGCGGTCGACACATACAGCGATTCAAGCAGCGGGAAGTTGGCTTCTACGAAATATGAGCGCTGTTCCTGGCTGGCACTGTCGGGAGGGTTGGTGCCGAAAAAGAAGAACGGTCCGGGTGAATCCGGTGTGCAACCGTCAAAGGCGGGGTCGTCAGTGTCCCGCGGATCCTGCCCCGGCCAGGCGCAAGGAGTGCTGCCGTTGTAGAGCGGATCGGGAACATTTTCCCGCAATTCGGTGTTCCGCCATTGTACGCCTGCGGCCCAGCCGATGGTGCCTCCGGGCAGTTCCCATGGCGCGATGCCGTCCAGAACGAAGTCTACGGTTACGTTGTAGTTTTCGTCCTCCGCTTCGCGGTCATTGAACAGCCATGCATTCAACTGGTGGGGGTTTTCATCGCCTGGAACATGACTCGGGTTGTCCAGCCCGAGAATGGGTTGCCCGGCGAACTGTGATGCGAACGGGTTGTACCAGAGGCATCCATCCGTACCGGCGGCGCCGGGGTTCTGGGTTCCATAAGCCGTCGGGTCCAGGTCGACGGCATTACAGTTGGGGCCGCCAAACCCGTTCAGCGCTTCCTGAAGCCGGTGGCCCACAACGTCGGGATCGTCGTACCGCGACACTGACTGGTTGTAGGTAACCGCGAAATCATAGCCCACATCGTTGTCGAATCGGCCATTCAGACCGGTCGAAATATGCCAGTACTTGTTGTCGATTTCCCGGGGCATGCTGTGGTTGTCGCCCTGCACCCGTGTGTCATTGCCACCGTGAGCGAACGGCCGATAGAGGATGGGGGTGTAGCCTTCGGTCAGCCCGTACAAGGGGTCATCGGCCCATCCGGTGCGCTCGGCGAACTCTTGCGCGTAGGGGTTATTTTGCGGCACGTACAACTGAAACGCCGCGCCGGTCGTTTCGGCGGGGCCGCGGATCACCGGTTGCGAGGGTGAGCCGTAAGCATGTGGGGTATAAACCCGACCGAACGCAAAGTTGAGGTTGAAATCCATCGTGTCGCTGACCGCGGATTTCACCTGTGCGTAGATGCGATAAATGTCGTTGTCTTCGACAAGGTTGTAGAAGGGGATGTAATTGTAAGCACAACTCGGGTAATCGGGAACGAATACCCCTCCCACGGCCTCGCAGGACTCCTGGGTGAAATCCGCCACGCTGCCCATTCGGTGATTCCATTCCAGTTCATCGGCACTGGGGTCGCTCGGGGCATATGGTGCGGGCAGGGTCCCCCTGGGCACATAGGTGGCCAGGTTCGTCAGCGTAGACCAGGGCACCGGATTCTCGGCATAGGACAGGGTGGTGAAATCTCGTTCCGAGGCACTCAGCTCGGACCGATGTTCCCACTCCGCGGCCCACATGACGTTGGTATCGTCGCCTCCGAATCCGCCGAGCAGGCTCATGGTGTAATCGCCATCGGAGCCGTCGACGTACTTGTAGGACGAGTCGACTTCCAGCCCTTCGAAGCTGTCCCGTGTGATGAAATTGACTACGCCGCCCGTGGCGTCCGCACCGTACGTTACCGCCGCACCATCTTTCAGAACCTCAATGCGCTGGATAGCAGCGGCGGGAATGATGGAGGTGTTCTGGCTGATGCGACGCCCGTTGAACAGGGACAGGGTCTTATCCGAGCCGATTCCGCGCAGGTTGTACTGTACGTTGCCCGTGTTTGTAGCCCCTCCAAAAAAATGGGCTTCCCCCGCTGTCGGTCCTGATGATGTCAGGCTTTTTGCAAACTCCAGCGCGGTGGGTGCGCCACTGGCCTTGAGGTCCGCCGCCGAGTGCACCTCCACTGGCAGGGCCGCGTCCTCAGGCGTTCCGCGGATCAGAGAGCCGGTTACGACGATTTCTTCAATCGCCTGTCCTCCCCCTTGGGCAATGGCGGCGGCCGGCATCGCCAGGGCGCAACAGAGTATCCCTCGATAGATCGGGTTCAGTTTCATCTTCTACATACCTCTCACTGCTTGTAATTATCGTATTGAAGGTCTTTTGAGGTGTTTCGGAAGGGTCCGAAATCACATTGCCCCGGCGTGTAGAGCGCAGGAGCAAATTCGGTCAGCCGGTCAGGGCGCAGCAGTGCAGCCCATGTCCGCGTGGGTCGGATGGGGAACGGAATAAACCTGGGGAATCAGCTTGATGTCTCGCAAAACTACCGCTCCGTTTTGATTATTGTCGTAATGATGGTCGGAGTTTGGGGAGCGCAAATTTATGTTAATTGATGCGCCACGAAGGGATAATAAACCCGCCGGTCACGGAGCGACAAGGAACCAACCTAATAATAAAGTATTAGATTTGTTTAGTTTTGTAAGGGGTGCGTACTGGCAGGGTGTTGGGGGGCGGGCCACTGAGGGCGGTCGCGCCCTTCAGGTCAGGAATAAAAAAGGGGCGGCCAGATGGCCGCCCCTTCAAGCTACGGAAAAGCTCAGTGAAGTTTAGAAGCGTACCTTTGCACCGACTTTGAACGTACGGGTCAGCGGCGTGTGAGTTACCGGATCGTAGTTCATTTCGGAGCGCACAAAGGGCGGCTCCTCATCAGTCACGTTATCCACTACAGCACTGATCGTGACGTTGTCGTTCACGTCCAGGCGGTAGGTGATGTTGTGAGTGATGTGGGAGTCGATGGTACGGCCTTCCGGTGCCCAGCTGGTGAAGATGTCACGGGTATCTTCATAGCTGTCGACGTAGTTCATGGTCCAGCGAATGTTCTGGGAGAACATTGAGTAGTCCAGGAACATGTTGCCGCGCCACTCGGGCAGCGGGAACAGGCTGGTGCCCATGTTGTACTTGCCAACACCGTCAAAGCTGCTTTCCACCTGAATGCCTTCGACGCTCACGCCTTCTGTCTCAAACTTGTTGATCCAGGTAGCGCTGCCGCCCAGGCTCAGAGCGCCGGGACCCACTTCATCCCAGGTATAACGGCCTTGCAGGTCGATACCGTCGTTGACGATCTCCCCGCCGTTGATCTGGTTGACATACACACCGGAGATGGTGGTGCCAGGAGCACCGCAAGCACCGGAAAGATCGAAACGGTCAACCAGCGGCGATCCACAGTCCATATCGGCCGGATCGTCGGTAGGCCAAAACGCCTGAGTCATGCCCGTGCGTGGTTCAAAGCTTAAGCGCTTGTCGATTTCATATCGCCAGAAATCGATGGTGAAATCGTAATTCAAACCGGAGAACATAAGACCGAAGTTGTAGTTCGTGGCCTCCTCAGGCTCCAGGTCCGGATTGCCGCTGCTTCGAATCGGGGTACTGTTGCCCTTCACTGACGCGAAGCCGGTGGAAACCACCGGGCGAAGATCCGCCTGGTCCGGTGCGCGGAAGGTGGTACCCGCGGAAGCTCGAAGCGCCAGCCAGTCAGTAGCCTGCCAGCGCAGACGTAAGCTGGGGTCGAAGCTGTCGCCACCCACATCACCGTAATCCTCGTAGCGAGCCGCGAGTTGGGCGGTGAGGTCGTCGGTGAAGGGGATCATAAATTCACCGAAGACGGCCTTGACTTCACGATCGAGATCATAGGGTACGTAGGTGGCCAAAAAGCCCCACGGGCTCGCACCCTGCAAGTCAGTGCCTACACAGTAGTCGGCCCCGTAAATCGGGCAGGGGTTCAGATCCTGGTTGGACAAATCGGCATAGTCCTGGTCAGTGGCTTCATGCCGGTATTGCACGCCCGCAGCCCAGCCGATGTTGCCGCCGCTCAATTCAGCCGGCAGTTCGCCATCCAAAACAAAGTTGAACTCAACCAGATCGTCTTTGTTGGCGGCTGTGTGCTGTTCCATCAGCCACTGCGCCACAGCGCGCTGCTCGTCCAGATCGGTGGCCGGGTTGAAGATAGGGTTTGCGGCTCCGCTTGGAAGATAGGGAATTCCAGTGGAGAAGGGATTCAGAGCCAGGTCGCCGTTTGGTCCACCCATGCCCAGAAGCGCCATTTGCAGCTTGTCGATGCGGATATCCCATTCCTGTCGCTCATCATCAGACTTGCTGTATGACAGGGACGAGCGGTAACCGATAGTATCCGTGAGCATGCCAGTCAGTTCGGCTGAAAGGCGATACTGCTCGCGATCATAGTTGGTCCAGGCGCCGTCATATCCGAATGCAGGGTTGCCGCCCGCAAAATAGGGACGCCACTGGTTCAGAATGATGGGGATACTGCTACCGGTCGGATTATAGGGGTTGCCGGCTCCGAAGATGTAGTAAGGGTTCATTTCCGTGGGATCAGTGCTGCCGATCAACACGCCCGGAACGTAGTTGGCCGTAGTATAGGATGCGGCGGAGCTTGCATGGTCCACTTCAGTGCTCGCGTAGAGTGCCTCGATCTTGAGGTCGGTACTGTCACCGAGGTTCAGATTGTACGAAGCAAACCCTTGGTAGGTATCCTGTTCGTCGATCAGGTTGTACCACTCGGTATAGCGAGTTCGACAGTTAGTTGCATCTGCGACGGACGATACAGGTACTGCGCCCGCGCCGGTGAGAACACCGCCAAAAACTTCGCAGCCGGGATCAACATTGCCATAAAACGTGCCGGGGTTCGCGCCAGTTCCCCAACCACCTTCCGGGTTCTTGGCATAGGGCTGGAGCGCGTAGTCAACATCTGTCAGCGGCAACTCGGAACGGTGGTAGTAGTTCAGAGAGGCGAAGAAGTCGGAGTTGTCGGTGGACGTGCCCCAACTCAGGCCGACGTTATAGTCGCCGTCGGAATCTTCAATCGCGCGATAATCGGCGCTGACTTCAAACCCGTCCTGGCTCTCCTTGGTGATGTAGTTCACCACACCGGCGATGGCGTCGGACCCGTACGTTACCGCACCGCCGTCTTTCAGCACTTCAACGCGGGCAATGGCGTTGTTCGGCAGGCGGTTCGCATCGCTGGATGCCAGGCGCTTGCCGTTAAGCAGAACCAGTGTGCGTTGCGAACCCAGGCCGCGCAGGTTGATGGATGCAGTACCGTGAGCGGCCTGGCCCCGGCCGGAGGTGAAGTTGTTACTTTCACCCACGATGCCGTTCATGTAGCTGAGATTTTTCAGCATTTCCAGGGGGGGTGGTGCACCTTGCTTGTCCAGATCGTCGGCGCTGATGGTGTCCACTGGCATCGCCGCGTCTTCAGGGGTACCACGGATAAGAGAACCGGTAATCACGATCTCTTCCAGCACCTGACCGCCGCTGCCTTCCTGTGCGAAGGTTGTCACGGGCAAGGCCAATGCGGCGCACATGATCCCTGAATAAATTGGATTCAACTTCATTATGTTCGTACCTCTCATCTGCTTGTAGTTATCTAAAAAGGTCTTTCAGTGTCTTAAGCAAAAGACACATGCGCAACGAAGCCGACCGGCGTGGACCGGAGCAAGGCGCGTCAATAATTAGCAAGTCAAACGGTTTGCTGAAATACAACCGGTAACCAATTGCTTGAACATTTCAGGTAGCTTCGCGGAGGCGGCCCTGTTGCTGGCCTCGACCCTGGATAACGAATGAGTCTGTAGTGCGTTTTCCGCTCTGGCTGCTTCTTATATTCTGCCCGAAACGTTCTGGTATCCCGTGTTGTGCAAAGAATTGTTATTGTTGGTTAACTTGTGGGAATGACGAACATCGCGTCATCGGAGGAATCTTAATCGCAGCTGTCGCGACGCGTCAAGCAAGCAGGTCCGGCCGGTCACCAGGCGCGCTGCGTTGTGTAGAAAGGGGTCCTAAATGGCGGAAAACGGCCGGATCCTGAGAAGTTTGGTAACACGCGAGTTCACGATGTTACTCGGGATCAGGCCAAACGCGTTGCCGACTTTATGCTACGTGGCTGCGAGGGAAGGTAATAAGCATAAAAAAAGGGCGGCCCGGAGGCCGCCCTTTGCTTGACACCCAAGCTAAACCTTAAAAGCGAACCTTCGCTCCAACCTTGAAGGTGCGGGTCAGAGGGCTGTGAGTAACGGGATCGTAGTTCATCTCCGCGCGAACAAACGGCGGCTCTTCGTCAAACACGTTATCCAGCACTGCGTTGACAGTGACGTTATCGCTCACGTCCACACGGTAGGTCAGGTCATGAGTGACATATGAGTCAATGGTCTGACCGTCGCTGTACACCTCAAAGATGTCCCGTCCATCTTCGTAGCTGTCGACGTAGTTCATGGTCCAGCGAATGTTCTGAGTGTCCATTGCGTAGTCCAGGAACAGGTTGCCGCGAAACTCGGGCAGCGGGAAGAGTGTTGTGCCCGAGTTAAACTGGCCAACCCCGTCGAAGGCTTCTTCCACCTGCACACCGTCGATTGTCAGACCGTCGGTCTCATACTGATTAATCCAGGTGGCGCTGCCGCCCAGGCTCAGCGAACCGGAGCCCACTTCGTCCCAGGTGTAACGGCCGGCGATGTCGATACCATCATTGGTGATGCTGCCACCGTTAATGGTTTTCAGGTGCATGCCGACGATGGTGTCGCCACAGGTATCGTTAGCGAACTCGAAGCGGCTGAGGAAGTCCGCGCTGACCGCCGCACAGGCAGCAGCTACGTCGTCGGCGGAGTAGATGGCTTCCACGATGCCGGTCAGCGGCTCGCTGGTGAGGACATCATCGATCTCGTAGCGCCAATAGTCGATGGTCAGCTCATGGTTCAGACCGCTGAACATCACACCGAAGTTGTAGTTCCTGGCCTGCTCCGGATCAAGGTCCGGGTTTCCGCTGACGCCCACCGGGGTGCTGTTGCCTTCCACAGACTGGAAGCCGGTGGATTCAACCGGGCGCAGTGAGGATTGGCCCGCTACCCGGAAGGTGGTACCCGCGGAGGCGCGGAAGGCCAGCCAGTCAGTGGCTTGCCAACGCAGACGCAGGTTGGGGTCCAGGCTGTCGCCGCCGATATCGCCATAGTCTTCATAGCGAAGTGCGAGCTGAGCTGTGAAGTCGTCGGTGAACGGGATCATCATTTCACCAAAAACCGCCTTTACTTCCCGGTCGATATCGTAGGGCACGTAGGTGGCCAGGAAGGTCCAGGGGCTTGCGCCGCGCAGATCTTCATCACAGCTGGTGCTGTCATAGATCGGGCACGGGTGCAGTTCCTGGTTGGAGAGGTCGGCATAGTCGCTCACGTCGGTTTCGTGCCGGTACTGGACACCAGCCGCCCAGCCGATGGGGCCGCCCGCGAGCTCCACGGGGATTTCTCCGTCCGCGACAAAGTTGAACTCAACCAGCTCGTCTTCCGAGGACGCGGTGTGCTGCTCCATGAGCCACTGAGCGACGATGCGCTGCTCGTCCAGGTCCGTGGTGGGGTCGAAGTAGGGGTTCTCGCCCACACCCGGAATCGTCGGAATGCCCGTGGAGAAGGGGTTCAGCCACATATCGCCAGTGGGGCCGCCCTGACCCAACAAAGCCTGTTGCAGCTTGTCGATGCGGATGTCCCATTCCTGCCGGTCGCTCGTGGCCTTGCTGTAGGTGAGCGACGAGGTGTAGCCGATGGTGTCGGTCAGCATGCCCGTCAGTTCGCCGGACAGACGGTATTGATCCCGGTCGTAGTTGGTCCAGGCGCCGTCGTAGCCAAATGCCGGGTTGCCGCCAGCGAAGTACGGGCGCCATTGGTTCAGCTGAATGAATGCACCCTCGCCGGTAAAGGGCGCAAGGGGTGATCCTGTGATCGCTGCGTCGATTTCTGGATGAGCATTGCGCAGCGCAACCAGACCCGGGTTGTTCGCCGGCACGTAGTAAAACGGCACGGAGTCAGCGCTGCCACCGCGATAACTGTTGAAGGCTGCGCCCCAGGGGTTCAGAGATCCCGGAACATAGTTCGCGGTAGTGTACGAAGCCCCTGATCGCGCATGGGGAACTTCGGTTTGCGCGTACAAGGCTTCCAGGTGCAGGTCCGTCTCGTCGCCGATGGTGACATCGTAGGAGCTGAAAAACTGATAGGAGTCCTGTTCGTCTACCAGGTTGTACCAGTCGGTGTAACGGGTGCGACACTGAGCCCCATTTTCGTCCAGCAGGTAGGCATCCGGCGTGCTGCCACCCTGAGTGCGAACGCCGCCGAATGCTTCACAAGCAGGGTCAACAAAGAACAGTGTAGATCCCGGGTTAGCGCCGGAGCCCCAGCCACCCTGAGGGTTGCGGGCGTAGGGCTGGAGGGCCCAGTCTTCCCGATCGGTCACCTGAAGCTCGGAACGATGGTAGTAGTTCAGCGAGGCGAAAAAGTCGGAGTTGTCGGTGGAGGTACCCCAGCTCAGACCAATGTTGTAATCGCCGTCGGAGTCTTCGATCGCGCGGTAATCAGTGGTGAATTCAAAACCGTCCTGGCTGTCCTTGGTGATGTAGTTGACAACACCGCCGATAGCGTCAGAGCCGTAAGTGGCGGCGCCGCCGTCCTTCAGCACTTCCACACGTGCGATGGCATTCATGGGCAGACGGTTGGCGTCGCTTGTAGCCAGGCGCTTGCCGTTCAGCAGCACCAGGGTGCGTGCCGCGCCGAAACCGCGCAGGTTGATGGATGCGGTGCCATGAGCGGCCTGGCCCCGACCGGAGGTGAAGTTGTTACTTTCACCAACGATGCCGTTCATGTAGCTCAGGCTTTTCAGCATATCCAACGGCGCCGGTGCGCCTTGCTTTTCCAGGTCGTCGGCCGTAATGGTATCCACCGGCATGGCGGCGTCTTCGGGAGTACCCCGGATCAAGGAACCGGTGATTACAATTTCTTCAAGTATCTGGCCGCCGCTGCCGCTTTGCGCAAAGGCAGTAGCGGGAACAGCCAAGGCGCAGTACATGATGCCCCGGTAAATTGGATTTAGTTTCATTATCTACTTACCTCTTCTCACTACATGTAGATGTGCAAAAAAAATTAATCGAATACACCCCGAAAGCTGCCTGCCACATCGCCCTGGCGCGGCCCTAAGGCCAAGCCGAAACCATGCGCGCAACAACGGTGCAAATGCGGTTCAAAAACCCATAGCGGAACGCAATGCGTTCTGCAGGTCATCTCGCTGTGTGTTGTTATATATGGATTGTTATTCTTGGAGGGATAGACAGGATGATATTCGTGTCACCGGCGCGGATCTTAACGGCAGAGCTCGCAAGGGGTCAAGCAGATTGATTGGGAGGCCTTGCTCCACGGGGGAGCAAAATGAGAAGTGGGTCACACATGCTGGAGATTGAAGAAATCGCCGAGCCAGCTTCGGAAAAGCGCAGTATTGTGGCCCCTCGTGCGTAGGGAGTTTCTGGCTTCGGTTACCCGGGGCTCGCCGATCAGGGTCTCCCGTTTGTTGATCAGATAACGCACGTAGTCTTCGGAAAATTCAGGATGCCCCTGGAGCGAGAAGATATGCTCCCCAACAAAATAGCCGCCGTTGGGGCAAAAATCGCTTCTGGCGAAAAGGCAAGCCTCGCCGGGAAGGATGTCCACCTGATCCTGGTGGCTGACCCGGATATCAAAGGCAGGTACCGGCTGACTCATCCAGCCCGGCCGCTCACGAGTCTCGAAACGGGCGGCACCGATCCCCCAGCCCCGGTCGCTTTTGCGAACGCGGCCCCCAAGTGCCTGGGCTATCAGTTGATGGCCAAAGCAAATACCCAACAGCCGCTTCTGCTGCTGATTCAGGCGGCGCACAAACTCCTTGAGAGCCTCGATCCACGGATCCTGATCGTAGGCGTTGTGACGACTGCCGGTGATGATGTAGGCGTCGCACTCGTCGATTCGGTCTGGAAGCTGGCCCTGATCCGCTGCGTAATAAAGAAAAGTCAGAGCGGGGTCGAGAGGCGCAAGAAGGTGGGTGAACATGTCGCCGTAACTGCCGAAGCGATCGACAACGGGAGGAGGGAGGGTTTCAGCTTCGAGAAGCCCGATAATCATGGATTGAGTCATCGACCCCTGTTGCGAAGATCAACCAGCACGTTGTGAAACCAACCAATGCTGATGTTGAAATGTGTTCAGATAAAAGTGCATTGCAACAGTCAGCGCGGCTGACTGTTGCAGCAGGCTGAGCGGCTCAGGCGATGCGCTTGCCGGTGAGCGGTGCAGATCCGAACATCCCGAGGCCCACGTTACCGGAGATTTCGTCCCCGTCCACGGTCGCCTTGAAGTTCAGAGTCATGGGCATGGGCTGGCTGATGTCAATGGACCACTCAAGGTCGTTGCCGCTGACTGTACCGTCGTTGAACTCTTCAGTGCCCATGGCAGTGTCCACTTTACCGGACAGGTTGCTGCCGTCTGCCTTGAGAGTGAGGGTACCTTTCTGTTCCCCCATGGGGGTGTTCATGGATACTTCCCAGTTACCATCAATCGACATAAAAGTCTCCGTTGTAAGATGACGATGCGCGTGACTATACCAAGCTTCCGGGACTTTACAATAACTTCAGAGGAGCAGTACCGACGGTCCATTTTTATACGCGCCACCCTGAATGTTGTGGCGACCGGGATTGCGCCTCCATACTTTTCCGGGCGCCGCGTCAGGCGCCCAATCGGGTCAGAGCTCGCGAATGTGCTGAAAAATAACCTCGGCCAAAGTTTGCTGATGCTTTGTGACTTGCCGGCCCTTGCGAAGATCCCGGAATGCATTCATCAGGCGCGCTTTCTCGCCCGCACTGCTGTCGGCGAAGGGGTTGGCCTCGCCGTCCGCCTGTAAACTGAGAACACTCCGGTTAGCGTGGGTGCGGGTGCAAATCAGCTCCAGGTGCCGTATGGCCCGCCCCAACAGGACGAAGGGAAAGTTGGGGTGTTCCCAGGGGCCGTACTGAAGACTCACCCCCCCGGTAGGCAGGCCCTTGACGCTGAGCTTGGCGATTCGCTTGGACAGGGTCCAGGCTCCCACGCCGCCGGCCAGACCGCCCGCCAGGGAGCCCAGCAGGAGCGAGCTGCCGCCCAGCCCTGCATCCACGACAGCACCGGCGGATGCACCTGCGGCGGCCGCAGCGGATACCAGTTGCGTCTTGTTGAGGCCGAACAGAAACCAGGATTGCTGATCGAAAAGGTCCTTGTCCAGAATCTGCAGGGCCGCCTCCTCCCGCTGCAGTTGATAGTAGGCGTAAATCTCTTCAACCCGCTGGCGGCAACGTTTTTCCCGCCGCGCCAGGTGGTGCTGATATTTTTTGGCCAGGGCTTTTTCCGCCGGCTCCGTTGGCACGCCGTTGGGTAGGCGCTGGGTTTCCCGGTGTTGCAGCAGGTCCACCATCATCTCGGCAATCAGCTCACTGGCCAGGCGGTGCTGCCGCTGCCGCTCGTCCTGCAAAATACTCACGGCCTTGTCCAGGGGCGGCTGCCACTCGGGTCGCAACTGTCCGAAGAGTGTGAGCAGGCTAATGCGCTTTTCAAACGGAGCGGTGTGGGCATTGAACACGCGCACGGTCTTAAAGTACTGGCCCAGAGCCACTTCCCACTCTTCAACGTACTCGTCGCTGTCGATCGGGTTGATCAGCGCCAGGCTCGGCTGACCGGTCCAGCGCAGGATTTCCATTTCCGCTTCATATTCGGGGCCGTAAGGGTGTGAGCCGTCCACCACATAGATGATGCCGGCGCCTTCGACCAGGGGCTGCAGCAATTCGCATTCGTTATAAAAGGTGCTGTCTTCCTTGCTCTGTTCGCAGAACTCCTTCACGGCTTCCGGCCGGCGGGAAACGGTGGTGCAATGCTCATTCAGCCACGCCAGGGCCGCGCGCGCCCGCTGAAAGCCGGGCGTATCGATCAATTCATACAGGGTTTCGCCGTCCACCTGCATGGGGTAGCGGCGGGTGACGCGGGTGGAGCCGGACACGCGGTCGATGTAGACCGAATCATCCTGGGCCAGGGTTGCCACAATGCTGGACTTGCCCTTGTTCGGATGGCCCACAACGGCAAAGCGCGGCAGGTGCGGGGTGTTCATTGTGTAGCCTCCGCGCCCTGGCTGGTTTGCGCGGGCACAACCACCAGCCGGGGGTGGTGACCCTGGCGGGCAAACTGTTGCCAGTCTGCCAGTTCGTCCGGTTTGACTCCGCGATCACCCAGGGGCAGAAGCAACAAATAACAATCCAGCTTGGGGCTGATTCCGCGCAGGAAGTCCCCCAGTTCACCCAACGGCGGCTCCCAGCTCTTGACCAGGATGACCACATCCTGCTGTTGCTGATTGATCCGATTGAGAAGGCGCTGATCTTCCCCGAGCCCGAGCCCCGCGCTTTCGGTGCCCGTTTCGGGCAGCCCCAGCCTCGGCAGCAATGTCCTGGCGTTGCCGCTCAATGCGCCCGACCAATTCACAACCGTGCGCGGTTTGCCCGCGGGCAGCCCCTGGCGGGATACCAGGGCATCGCCGCTGTCCAGCGCTCCTTCGTGGTTCTGTCCCCGGGTGTGCACCAGAGGGGAGGTCATTCGCTGGACCACCAGCCGGGCCCCCGGGTAATTCACAAAGCTGTCCAGCAGGCGGCGACGATAAGCAACATAAAACCCGATCCACAGCAACACACGCGGCAGGAGGCCGTAGAAGGCGATACAGGCAAACAGGAAGGGCCACCAGGCGCGCATGGCGGCCACCTGGTCCGCTGAGAAGATTGTTTGCAGGCTTTGGTAGCGGGTGGCAGCAACCACATCCGCGTCCACCGTCGCCCCTGGCAGTTCCCAGGACCAGGGAGCCGCGAGCAGATCCATCAGGCGGTAAAGGCCTTCGCTGCTCACATTCAGGGTGGAGCTCCAGCCGAAGCTGCGGTCCACCACCATCAGAATCAGCAACAAGGCGATCAGCGCCCCGGCATTGAACAGCACACCGAACAACTGCCCCCAGGTGAGCAGCGCCAGGCGCAGTACCGGGGTGAACTGTTCGCGGCGTATATCGCCCGCCAGACGCCGGAGGTGGCGCGTGAACATCCAGCGCGCGGGGTTGAGCGCTTCAAGCGGCAGATGCATCTGGGGATTCAGGGTAAAGGCCACCACCACCAGCACGGTCAGCAGGAGTAGTAGCCACTGGCTGCCTATAAACACGGCGAGAAACAACAGCACATTCACCGGCTGCTGACGATCCACCAGCAACAAGCCGCTCATGGCAAAGAAACCCAGCAGCAAGCCCAGCAGCCCCATCCAGAATCCCACCGACATTTCAATGCCTGCCAGGCGCTCGCCGCCTGCTGCTTCGCCTGTGGCACTCAGCCAGGTTTTCAGGCAGCGTTTGGGACTGGCCGATGGAAGGGTTGCGCCAATGCGCCGGTCCCGCTCCTGAAGCTCGCGAAGGGACAGGTCCTGATCGCGGCGCAGTTGCCGGTCAAGGCGGAGCAGATCGATAAGTGAGAGTGATGAAGTCAGCACAGTGCCTGCATTGGGGGTTCGGGTCGAGCTTGGTGCCCGGCAGCTTGCCAGCGTCCTT
This sequence comes from Gilvimarinus sp. F26214L, assembly GCF_054401055.1. Taxonomy (NCBI): domain Bacteria; kingdom Pseudomonadati; phylum Pseudomonadota; class Gammaproteobacteria; order Cellvibrionales; family Cellvibrionaceae; genus Gilvimarinus; species Gilvimarinus sp. F26214L. The sequence goes on from NZ_JBTIYG010000006.1 coordinate 269,351, forward strand.
GTTGGTCATTGGCGTCAATGGTCAGAGCCTGGCTCGGGCGCCGAGGGGAGCGCGCGCCATTGTAACCGACAGCCGGCGATTCGATGATTTGCATTCCAATCTGTCGAAGGTGGCGAGGCCTTCAAAGCACATGTGCCAAGACCTATGGAGCGACTATTGGTTCCGGCGGAGCTTGCGTTACCCGCGGCGCGGCCCCACGCGTTTACCCTCGGGCCGCTCCCGTCAGCGGCGCAGGGGCGCCGTGTGCAGGTGGGCGCCGCCGTCGACAATGATCGCCTCGCCGGTGGTCCAGTCCATTCCCGTTACCACGCCGAGGGCCGTTTGCGCGATGCGTTCCGGGGTCGCGGTATCGGCCAGCGGAGCCATCTTGCGGATCCCCGCCAGAGTGCGTTCATAATTTTCGCGGCCCATTCCCTCCGCCAGCCACTCGCCCTGCACGAAGCCGGGGCAGATGGCGTTCACCCGAACGCTGGGGCCGAGCACACGCGCCAGAGACATGGTCATGGTCAGCATGGCGCCTTTTGAAGCGGCGTAGGCAATGGAGCTGCCAACGCCAGTGATGGCGGCAATGGAGGCCATATTGATCACATGCGCCACCTCTCTCTGCCGCAAGGCGTCTTCCGCCGCACGAATCATTTGAAAGGCACCCACGGTGTTTACCTTATAAATGTCGAGAAAATCCTCGCTGTCGAGCCCGGCCAGATCGCGGTGATCGCAGAACTTTGTGGTGCCGGCATTGTTGATCAACACGTCCAGACGCCCGAACTTCTCCAGTGTCGCCGCCACCAGTGCCCGGCAATCCTCATCCTCGCCTACGTTGGCCTGCCGCACCAGCGTCTGGACGCCCTGCGCTTCACAATCCGCGGCTACCTGCTTCGCACCCGCATCGTTGCGACTGTAGTTGATTACCACGTGGCACCCCTGGGATGCGAACAGACGTGCAATGGCTGCACCGATGCCGGAGGACGAGCCTGTGATGATTGCTACTGCGTTCTTGATCTCCATGATATCGACCTGTATCTCGATGAATTGGGGTTGCCTTCGCTCTGTGCGCCTGGACCCGCGAGCAAGCAGGGGAGTTTAGCATCTGTTCACCTGAGTTGGCCGCTGCATCTTTATTTTCATGCCCGGATGGCCGGTCTGAGCCTAAACGTTCATTGCTCCCTGCGGAGAAACTGAGCATGGGCTCGAAGTATCGTGTTGCCATGCCCAAACGTCTGCCCTATAGTCGAAAATCGCTAGCGCTTGTATTGCACGTTGATGATTTCCACAACAACAAAAAATCAGATTGCGAGTCTGGAACGGCAATGGCGTACGTCTCTCAAAGGAATCGTTGCAAGCGATCCGCCCATCCATCCGCCCCGCTCCCGTGGCTCGTAACTGACGTTTTACTCAAGATCCTGGTCGTTGCAGTCAATAATTAAAAAAACAGGCCGACACTCTCGGCCGACGGGAGGTGCAATGAAAACCAAAACGATCGCCGTGCTGACCTGTGCCGGTTCAGCTCTCACCCTTTCGCCAGTGGCATTTGCCCAGGACCAGACCGAGTCCCGGGGCATCCTTGAAGAGATCGTGGTCACCACCGAGCGCCGCGATCAGAGCCTGCAGGAAGTGCCCTTGTCCATCACCGCCTTCGGCGACGAAAAGCGGGACCTGGTGGGTATCATGACTATTCAGGATATGGCCGATTTTGCTCCCGGTGTGTCCTATAACACCTCCACGGACAGCCCCTCCATTCGCGGCATTGCGAGGCAATCGAATGTTTACACCCTCGACAGCCCGGTGGCCAATTATGTCGACGGCGTCTATACCGGCACCGTCCAGGACGCAGGTCGTCGCCCCATCTTCGTGCAGCGCACGGAAATACTCCGGGGTCCTCAGGGGGCTCTGGCAGGGCGGGGCTCCATCGCCGGCGCGGTAAATACCATCCTCAAGCGCCCGGAGGATCAGTTCGGCATGGAGTTTCGCAGCTACGGGGGGAACTATTCTGCTTACGGGGTGGAAGGCACCATCACCGGGCCGCTCGCGGACTGGATGCGCGCTCGCCTGAACGTGGGCAGCTACCACCAGGACGAAGGTTATTTCGATAATGTTTCCACCGGCAAGAGCGAGGGAACCCAGCTGAACGAACGGGAAATTGCCGACCTGATGTTCGAACTGGACCTGGGCGAAAATGTGGACTGGTATCTGCGCACCGCCTGGGCCGACTACGTGGAAACCCGTCATTCCAGTCAGAGCCTCGCCCCCTATGCGGCCGGCGTGCAGAACGCCCCGACTCCCTGGGGGCCGACCTCAAGCACCATCGTGCCCATTGCCGGCTGGGGCTACTTCGATCCCAGTGCTGTGCGGGTGGGCGCATCACCCCAAAATCCGGCCCGGGCGGACGTTTGGGAATTCAGCAACGACTACCTCTCCACCCAGGAGTTGATTGACGATTACAACAACTACACTTCCGACCTCACCTGGCACGGCCCGGGGTTTGATCTGCGCTGGATCTACGGCAACCAGGACTACACCTACAGCCAGTGGGAGGATGATGACGGAACCGATGTGTTGCAGATGAGCTTGCCGCCATTCGGCCGTGTGGTGTCTCCGGGTGGTGTGGACCAGTACATCGAGGACCGCCACTGGTCCAGCAACGAGATCACCCTGGCCTCCACCACGGAGGGTCCCTGGCAATGGGTGGTAGGCCTGTTCGAATCGCGAGAGGAAACCCGCCAGGAGCCCCTCACCACCACCTATGCGGGCTACGACGAGCTGGCTGCGCCAGCCATGTCCCTGGACGCGCTCCTCTCCTTATTGGGAGCGCCCCACAATCCCCAAGGTGTGCGCATGAGCGTGCCGGCCAATGCACCCGGACAGGCCGTGTTCGGGCGCATTGATGCCGACACCGTCTCCCGCGCAGTATTCGGCCAGGTGGAATATCAGTTCAATGATGCGTGGCAGTTTACGGTCGGCTTGCGCTACAACGAAGACGAGAAGGAAGCCCGGGAGGCTTCCCGCATCGTTGCCAACAATCTGGGGGAAGATCTGGGGCCGCTTCTGGCAGGCGGATTAGGGGCCTTTCTGTTGACCGGCACCCCCGCGCCGCTGGCGGTGGATGTGACTCCCGTCTACGATCCCAACGCGCCGCTGCCCGATGGTGTGGTGCGCGACTACGGCATCGACCCGGTTACCGGCCGCCGGGTGCGGGATCTGGAAAATACGTGGGAGGCCACCACCGGCTCAGTGGGGGTGGACTATACGCCGGATGACAACACGCTGATCTTCGGCCGATTGGCCGTGGGGTATCGCCCGGGTGGGTTCAACGCCGGTTACATCAACGACATTCCTCAGGTGGACGAGGAGACCGTCACCTCCTATGAGATCGGCTACAAAGCCACATTGCTCGACCAGCTGCAATTGAGCACCACCGCCTTCTATTACGATTTCGAGGACAGTCAGCAGGAACTGCCGACCCTCGGCCGCTGCACCGACCCGAACGACCTGTCTTCCTGCTCCATCCTCAACAGCTTCATCAACCTGCCCGAGTCCGAAAGTCTTGGCCTGGAGGTGGAGCTGAACTGGGCCGCCACGGATCAGCTGGGGGTTTATCTGACCTACGGCTACCTGGATGCTTCGGTAAAGGATGGTCTGCCGGAAGGAACCGCGGGTTTCTCCAACCCGGACGACCCGGCTGCTGTGTTGCCCGGGGCGGACCGCTACCAGCCGGTGCCGGGCCAGGTGGATACCGGCTACACCTTCCTGCCGCGTTACACTCAGGACATCAGCGGGAATCAATTATCCAATTCACCCAAGCACCGGGCGGCCCTCAACCTGAACTACTCCTTTGATCTACCAGCAGGGAGCCTGACGCTGTCGGGTAATTACATCTGGCGGGACGAGTCCTACTCGGACCTTTTCGAGAACGACCTGGCCATAATCCCGGATTACGGCACGGTGGGGCTGCGCGCGTTGTGGACCGATACGGCCAACCGTTACACCGTGATACTTTACGGCTCCAACCTCACGGACGAGGAGGCGCCCTACAATGCGGGTCTGGTGCGCCAGAGTACCGGGCTCGCCAGCGCGGCCGCTCCCTCCGCCGCGGGCCAGGCCCACTACCAGACCGTCAGCCTGGCGCCGCCGCGCCAATATGGCATTGAGTTCCAGTACCGCTTTGGTGGCAACTGATGTTGTTGGGTTACGGCCTTCGGCCTAACCCAACCTACCATTAAGTTGCCGCTCGCCGACTGCGTAGGTTGGGTTAGCGAAGCGTAACCCAACAGGAGACCGGAATTGTTGGGTTACGGCCTGTCGGCCTAACCCAACCT